>NZ_JBSFFY010000008.1:0-241300 GCF_053596315.1 Streptomyces sp. NPDC001732 | reverse complement strand
CCCTCGCGGGCTTTCCTCCGGGCTTTTCCCTCCGGTCTTGCGTTTCCGACTCTATCAGACCCTTCCGGGCCCGATTCCCGGCCGGACCGGGATCCGCCTTCAAGTTCCGCGCTTCCGCGTTTCCCTTTCCGGCGGTTCCGACTCTACCAGATCCTTTTCCCGTCCCGTTTCCGGACCGGATTTCGAATTCCAGCGACCGTCGAAGTGGTCTTTTGCCTTTCGGCGTCCACTACATTAACCGATTTTCTTGGTGACTCATAATCGAGCCACAGAAACGAATTACGGCATGCCGAATTCGCACCCGTCAGGGTGAGTCGTAGGTAGTGGTTGGCCGCTGCCAGGTGCTCGGATGCGGTCCGATGGACCGTATCGACAGCAGTACCCGTTCAAGCGGCTCGGGCCACACTAGGGGTCCCTCAAGGGTGAGTCAAGTTGCGCGGCGGCGTGGTGCATGGGCCCGGTAGGGACTCACCGTGGGGTCTCCGTCGATCCAGAAGCGCCAGGGGTGTGCGGCCCCGTCACCGCCCACTCCGGTGCGCGGGCCGTTGCGTACCTGGTCACGCGGTGGTGGGGTGCCGTGCAGCACGGAGAGCGGGGCTCCGGGATGAGCGATGGCGTCGGCGCCGTTCAGGGCGCGGTCGATGTCGAGGGCGGTCGCCAGGCGGGCCGGCCCTTTGGCGAGTTCCTTGTCGCTACGGGCCGAGTTCCGACGTTTACGGGCGAGCTCGGCGCCGACCTGGATGTCGCCGGCGCGAAGCAGGACCCCGCTCGCCCTGCCCTCCGGACCGCACACCAGGTTGAGGCAGTGCCACATGCCGTAGGTGAAGTAGACGTACACGTGCCCCGGCGGTCCGAACATGACGCTGTTGCGCGCGGTGCGACCCCTGAAGGCGTGCGAGCCGGGGTCGATCTCTCCGGCGTACGCCTCCACCTCGGTGAGACGGAGCTCGATGGGGCCCTCGGGGGTGGTGCGCACCAGGGTCCTGCCCAGGAGGTCGGGGGCCACGTCCAGTACGGGGCGGTCGAAGAATTCGCGCGTCAGTGGCGTACGGTCCATGCCCTCGATCATGGCGTTCGAGGGTACCGGGAACCGACTACGGTCGTGACGCGTATGTAGTGGGGTCAGGACCAAGGAGGAGTAAACATGGGCTTCAAGCGGCTGCTCGCGAGTCTGGGTGCCGGCGGTGCTTCGGTGGAGACCGAGCTGACCGAGGCCAACGTCGTACCGGGCGGGGTCGTCCAGGGCGAGGTGCGGATCCAGGGCGGGTCCGTCTCCCAGCAGATCGAGGGCCTCTCCGTCGGTCTGCAGGCCCGGGTCGAGGTCGAGGGCCAGGACACCGAGACCAAGCAGGACATCGAGTTCACCAAGCTGCGGCTCGGTGGAGCGTTCGAGGTGCAGGCCGGTGCCGTGCACGTCGTGCCGTTCGGGCTCGAGATCCCCTGGGAGACGCCGATCACGATGTTCGCCGGTCAACACCTGCACGGCATGAACATCGGTGTGACCACGGAGCTGGAGATCGCACGGGCGCTGGACTCGGGCGACCTGGACCCGATCAACGTGCACCCGCTCCCGGCCCAGCAGGCCATCCTCGACGCCTTCGGGCAGCTCGGTTTCGGTTTCCGCAGCGCGGACATGGAGCGCGGCCACATCCGCGGCACCCGGCAGCGGCTGCCGTTCTACCAGGAGATCGAGTTCTTCCCGCCGCAGCAGTACCGCGGGCTGAACCAGGTGGAGCTGTCCTTCGTCGCGGACGAGCGCGAGATGGACGTCGTCCTGGAGATGGACAAGAAGGCGGGGCTCTTCAGCGAGGGCAGCGACTCGTACCGCTCGTTCAAGGTCGGGCTGAACGACTACCAGGGGACCGACTGGGCGGCGTACCTCAACCAGTGGCTCGCCCAGGTCGGCGGTCAGCGCAACTGGCTCTAGGGTCGGTGGGGACCGGCTGACAGCAGTAACAGAGCGATCAGGAGAGGTGCTGACATGACCGAGTCGAAGAGGGCTCCGCTGCCGCACGACTTCCATCCCGAGGTGTCGTCGTTCACGGTGGTGAGCGAGGATCTCGCCCCCGGCGCCGTGCTGGCGGACGCCCAGGTGTTCGCGGGCGGGAACACCTCGCCGCAGCTGCGGTGGGAGGGTTTCCCGGCGGAGACCAAGAGCTTCGCCGTGACCTGTTTCGACCCCGACGCCCCGACAGGCAGCGGATTCTGGCACTGGGTGGTCTTCGACATCCCGGCCTCGGTCACGGAACTGCCGGCCGGTGCGGGCAGCGGGAAGTTCGAAGGGCTGCCCGCCGGTGCCGTACAGGTCCGCAACGACTACGGCTCGAAGGAGTTCGGCGGTGCCGCGCCGCCGGCCGGGGAGAACCACCGCTACGTCTTCACCGTGTACGCGGTCGACACCGAGAGGCTGGGGGTCGACAGCGACGCGACGCCCGCGGCCGTCGGATTCAACCTGCGCTTCCACACGCTGGGCCGCGCCCAGCTGATCGGCGAGTACGCGTCCCCCGCCCAGGAGGCGTGAGCCGAGAGTTTCCCCGCTGTTCGCCCTGTCCTGGTCCCGAAGAGACCGGGACAGGGCATTTTTTATTGCGTTGTCCATCCCGGCCCGCCCGGCCAGAGTTGATCCGGGCCTGCCAGGGGGCGGGCGGCACACGGGAGGTGGGCGAGATGCGGGACACGCTGGTACTGAACGCGAGCTTCGAGCCGCTGTCGACGGTGACGCCGAACCGTGCGGTGGTGCTGATCCTGCAGGACAAGGCCGTCGTCGAGCAGTCGCATCCCGATCTCCGCATGCGTGGCGCCGCCGTGGACATTCCGGTGCCCCGGGTGATCAGGCTCTGCCGGTACGTACGGGTTCCCTTCCGAAGACACGCCCCGTGGTCCAGGAGGGGCGTGCTGGTACGGGACCAGCACCGGTGCGCGTACTGCGGCCGGCGGGCGAGCACCGTCGACCACGTCGTCCCGCGGGCCCAGGGTGGTCAGGACACCTGGCTCAACACGGTGGCCTCCTGTGCCGAGGACAACCACCGCAAGGCGGCCCGGACGCCCGAGCAGGCGGGGATGCCGCTGCTGCGGCAGCCGTTCGTCCCGTCTCCGGCGCAGGCGATGCTGCTGGCGCTGGGGGCCGGTGAGCGGTCGGAGCTGCCGGACTGGCTGGACGGTGCCGCGGCGTAATCGGCGTACGCGTTTCGTCGTAGCGGAAGGCCGTGGCGGCAGGCCGTGGCGGGAGCCCGTCCCCTCGGGGGCGGGCTCCCGCGTGTCAGCGGAGCAGCAGCTGGACGATGGCGACCGTGCCGACCGCGACGATGAGGGTGCGCAGGACGGTGGGGCTGAGGCGGCGGCCCACCTTCGCGCCTATCTGGCCGCCGATCGCGGAGCCGACGGCGATCAGCACGACGGCCGTCCAGTCGAAGTCCGCCACGAAGAGGAAGAAGAGCGCGGCGATGCTGTTGACGATGGCGGCCAGCACGTTCTTGACGGCGTTGAGGCGCTGCATGGTGTCGTCGATCAGCATGCCCATGAGGGAGAGGTAGATGATCCCCTGGGCGGCGGTGAAGTAGCCGCCGTAGACGCTGGCGAGCATCAGGCCGACGAAGAGGAGCGGGCCTCCGTCGGGGCGGGCGGCGGTGCCGTCCTGCTCGCGTCGGCGCTGGACCGCTTTGCTGATGCGTGGTTGCAGGATGACCAGGACGAGGGCCAGGGCCACCAGGATCGGCACGATCGTCTCGAAGGCCGTGGAGGGCAGTGCCAGCAGCAGGACGGCGCCGGTGAGGCCGCCGACGAGGGCGGCGACGGAGAGTCGGAGCACGCGGCGGCGCTGCCCCGTGAGTTCCTTGCGGTAGCCGATGGCGCCGCTGATGGAACCGGGGATCAGACCGAGGGCGTTGGAGACGGTGGCGGTGACCGGTGGCAGGCCGGTGGCGAGCAGCACGGGGAAGGTGATCAGCGTTCCCGAGCCGACGATCGTGTTGATCGCTCCGGCGCTGATGCCCGCGACGAAGACGGCGAGCATCTCCCAGATGTTCATTGCGTGTCCCCCCGTGCAGGATCGGTGCTTGATGCACTGATCATGCACGAGGGTGTGTACACGTCAGTCGCCCGGGGTTCCGTGACGGTTCTCAGTCGACCGGGGGCTCTTCGCGGCGTTCCTTGCCGCTGCCGGTGTCGAATCCGGGGGCGCCGTTGCCGAGGTTGCCGAAGGCGCCGCTGAGGCCCTTGAGCGCGTCGCCGATCTCGCTGGGCACGATCCAGAGCTTGTTGGCGTCGCCCTCGGCAATCTTCGGGAGCATCTGGAGGTACTGGTACGAGAGGAGCTTCTGGTCCGGGTCCCCGGCGTGGATGGACTCGAAGACCGTACGGATGGCCTGGGCCTCACCCTCGGCACGCAGGGCCGACGCCTTGGCCTCACCCTCGGCGCGCAGGATCGCGGACTGCTTCTCGCCCTCCGCGGTGAGGATCGCGGACTGCCGGGTTCCTTCGGCCTGGAGGATCGCGGCGCGCTTGTCCCGGTCGGCGCGCATCTGCTTCTCCATCGAGTCCTGGATGGAGGTGGGAGGCTCGATCGCCTTGAGCTCGACGCGGTTGACGCGGATGCCCCACTTGCCGGTCGCCTC
The DNA here is from genome assembly GCF_053596315.1 of Streptomyces sp. NPDC001732. Taxonomy (NCBI): domain Bacteria; kingdom Bacillati; phylum Actinomycetota; class Actinomycetes; order Kitasatosporales; family Streptomycetaceae; genus Streptomyces; species Streptomyces sp. NPDC001732. The sequence goes on along the minus strand of NZ_JBSFFY010000008.1, from coordinate 236,687 downwards.
GTCGAGGACTCCGCGGAGGGCGGCGTTGATCTCCTCGCGGGAGGTCAGGGTCCGCTCCAGGTCCATGCCACCGATGATGTTGCGGAGAGTGGTGACGGTGAGCTGCTCGATGGCCTGGATGTAGCTGGCGACCTCGTAGGTCGCGGCCCGCGCGTCGGTCACCTGGTAGTAGATGACGGTGTCGATGTTGACGACCAGGTTGTCCTGGGTGATCACCGGCTGCGGTGGGAACGGCACGACCTGTTCACGGAGGTCGATGCGGTTGCGGATCGAGTCGATGAACGGAACGACGATGTTCAGACCGGCGTTGAGCGTGCGTGTGTAGCGGCCGAAGCGCTCCACGATGGCGGCGCTGGCCTGTGGGATGACCTGGATCGTCTTGATCAGGGCGATGAAGACGAGCACCACCAGAATGATCAGGACGATGATGATCGGTTGCATCGTTCCTCGTTGCCCTTCGGTTGCCGACGGATCGCGATGATCGAGGTCGAGATCGCGGGAGGGGCCGGCTGTCGTGACGGCCCCGGTCTCAATGATGATCTACATCGAGTCTGGCAGAACAGGCCCTGCCGTGTGGGTGGTTCGGTCACATGACGATTGCCGTTGCTCCGTCGATGTCGACGACATCGACCTGTTGTCCCGGGTCGAAGCTCTGTTCCCCGTCGAAGGTGCGGGCGGACCAGATCTCCCCGGCCAGCTTGATCCGGCCCCCGCTGCCGTCGACCCGTTCCAGGACGACGGCCTGACGGCCTTTCAGCGCGTCGATGCCGGTGGAGAGTTGGGGCCGGTCGGTGCGGTGTCTGGCGGCGATCGGGCGGACCACGGCGATGAGCGCCACGGAGACCACGACGCATACCAGTACCTGGGCCACGATGCCGCCGCCGAGGGCCGCGACGACCGCCGCGGCGACCGCTCCGACGGCGAACATGCCGAACTCGGGCATCGCGGTCAGGACGAGCGGGATGCCCAGTCCCACCGCGCCGATCAGCCACCACACCCACGCGTCGATGTCCACCTGGTCATGGTAGGACCGCGAAGGCCCTCACGGACAGGGCACAATCGGGCAGCCGTGGCCCGTTGCGCCCCTCGTGGCCGCGGTGCCACCGCGTCCGTCGTGTTCGTCGTATCCGTTTGTGTCCGTACGCCGCGCCCCGGGCCCGCTCCGGTTGTCGTGCCCGGAGGCCCGTTCCGTGCCGCCCTAGGCGAGCGGCAGGCCGTGGGCCGTGTACCGGTCGCCGGTGTGTTCCACGACGAGCGGCAGGCCGAAGCAGAGGGAGAGGTTGCGGGAGGTCAGCTCGGTCTCCATGGGACCGGCGGCGAGCACCTTGCCCTGGCGGATCATCAGGACGTGCGTGAAGCCGGGGGCGATCTCCTCGACGTGGTGGGTGACCATGATCATGGAGGGGGCGAACGGGTCGCGGGCCAGTCGGCCGAGGCGGCGGACCAGGTCCTCGCGGCCACCGAGGTCGAGTCCCGCCGCCGGTTCGTCGAGGAGCAGCAGTTCGGGGTCGGTCATCATGGCGCGGGCGATCAGGGTGCGCTTGCGCTCGCCCTCGGACAGGGTGCCGAACTTGCGGTCGAGGTACTCGGTCATGCCGAGCCGGTCGAGGAAGGCGCGGGCGCGCTCCTCGTCGACGGCCTCGTAGTTCTCGTGCCAGGTGGCGGTCATGCCGTACGCGGCGGTGAGCACCGTCTGCAGGACGGTCTGGCGGCGGGGCAGCTTCTCGGCCATGGCGACGCCCGCGATGCCGATGCGGGGGCGGAGTTCGAAGACGTCGGTGCCGACGCCGCCGAGCCGTTCGCCGAGGATCTTGGCGGTGCCGGTGGTCGGGAAGAGGTAGCTGGACGCGATGTTGAGGAGAGTGGTCTTGCCCGCGCCGTTCGGGCCGAGGATGACCCAGCGCTCCCCCTCCTTGACCGACCAGGAGACGTCGTCCACGAGAGCGCGTCCGTCGCGGACCACGGATACGTCCACCAGCTCCAGTACATCGCTCATGGCGCGTTGTCTCCCCATGCAGTGTCGAGATCGTCGCGTGCCTGTGGGCACAGCTCCCAGGGAAATCTACGCCACCGCGCGAGTGCTCCCGGCGCTGGGCCCGTGCGACCACGGGCCCCCGGCCGGTTCCCTAGGCTGGTGCCATGCTTTCGGAACCACGCTCAGGGCTGTTGGCCGCTTGGGGAAACGCGCTTCTGGCGGGACTCGTGTCGCCGGACGACGCGGTGCTCGCCATTGTCGGGGAGGACGCGGTGCACCGTGTCGAGGGGCTGCCGGGCGAGGCGGGGCCGGTCGGGCTCACGCTGGCGCTCGGGCGGTTGCGGGGTCTGGGGGTGACGGGGTTCCGGGTGGCGCTTCCGGCGCCCGGCCATCCGCTGGGGCTGAGCGGGCCGCCGGACTTCAACGCGCGGGCGCTGGAGGCCGAGGAGGCGGTGGTGGCCTTCGGGGCGCCGTACGGGCTGGTTCCCGAGGTGCGCGAGGTGGGGCCCGCGGGGGATCTGCACGTCGAGGTGGTGTGGCGGTGTCTGCCGGTGCGGGAGGCGCCGCCGGCCGATGTGCCGTCGCTGGGCGAGGCGGAGCGGGAGCTGGCCGAGGCGTTGCGGGATGCGACGGCGGTGCTGTCGCGGCTGGACGTGGCCGGTTCGGGGCCGGTGGCCGAGGCCGCGGTGGACGCGTACCGGGCGCGGGCGGAGCGGGGGCGCGAGGTGCTGGCCCCGGGGTATCCGCCGCGGGCGGTGCGGGTGCTGGAGCTGGCGCAGCGGGTGGGGCTGCTGATCTCGGTGGCGTACGAGAACGGGCACGGCGGGGCGGTGAGCGCTTCGGAGATCGCGGCCCGGGGCGAGGCGCTGAGGCCGGTGGAGCGGGTGGCCCGGCGGGCGCAGGTCGCCGCGTACAACGCGTATGTGGAAGAGCGGGAGAGACAGCGGGAGCGGTAGTCCGGGGCCGGGTTCTCCGGTGGCCCGGTGTGCTCGGGTGTGTTCGGAGCGGCCCGGTGTGCCACGGGGTACTCGGAGCGGCCCGGCACCCCGGCGCGCCTCGGCGTGTGCCGGGCGGGACTGGGCTCGGGGTGCCGTCGGGCGGACCGGGCCGCCGTACCCGGTCCACCCGACGGCGTACGACCGTGGAGCGGGTCGGTCCGTTCAGCCGGTCGGCCGGGTCAGCCGTTCAGGCCGAGGTTGCCGAAGGCCGGGTTGAGCAGACCGATCACGTTGATCGTGTTGCCGACCACGTTGACCGGGACGTGCACCGGTACCTGGATGGTGTTGCCGCTGACCACCCCCGGGGAGTGGGTGGCGACGCCGTGGGCGCCCGCGCCGTGACCGGTGGCGGAGGCCGCGCCCGCACCGGCGGCGATGATTCCACCGGCGATCACGGTGACGGCAGCTGCCTTCTTCAGGTTCTTCACTTCAGAGTCCTCCTGGTGTGGCTGCGGCAGGCCGCCGCAGCACCCTGGAGAACGCCCCGACTCCGGACAGGTTGCGCCGTCCGGGTGACATACACCCGACAGTATGAATCTCGGCCCGGAGAACAACGGCCCGTTCCGCCGGTGGTCCGCTCCATCGGTGACCGACTTCACCGGTGACCGGCTCCGCCGGTGGTTCAGCTCGCCGCCCCGTGCCGGACGGCCCACAGGGCCGCCTGCGTCCGGTCCGAGAGGTCCAGCTTCATCAGTATGTTCGAGACGTGCGTCTTGACGGTCTTCTCGGAGAGGACCAGCGCCCGTGCGATCTCGCGGTTGGAGCGGCCGTCGGCGATCAGGCCCAGTACTTCCCGCTCCCGTTCGGTGAGGGTGTTCCCCCGGCCCGTCCCTCCGCCCGGTTCCTCCTGGGCGAGCAGGGCCTCCGCGACCTCCGGCTGGAGCAGGACGTGCCCCGCGTGCACGGAGCGGATCGCGCCGGCCAGGGCGTCCGGGTCGACGTCCTTGTACACGTAGCCGGAGGCCCCGGCGCGCAGTGCGGGGACCACGGTGCGCTGCTCGGTGAAGCTGGTGACTATGAGGACCTTGGCCGGGTTCTGGAGCTCGCGCAGGGTACGCAGCGCCTCGATGCCGTCGGTGCCGGGCATCTTGATGTCCATCAGGACGACATCGGGACGGAGCTCCTCGGTCCTGGCCACGCCCTCGGCGCCGTCGGCCGCCTCCCCGACCACCTCTATGTCGTCCTGGATCTCCAGGAACGTACGCAGACCGCGGCGGACCACCTGGTGGTCGTCGACCAGCAGCACCCTGATGATCCGGTCAGCCACCGGGTACCTCCATCTCGATCGTGGTGCCCTTGCCGGGCGCCGATTCAACGGTGAGCCTGCCGCCGACGCCGCCGGCCCGGTCGCGCATCGAAACCAGGCCCAGGTGCCGGCCCGCCTGCCGGGTCGCCGCGGGTTCGAAACCGCTGCCGTCGTCGGTGACCCGCAGCAGTGTGCCGCCGTCGCGCCGGGCCAGGGTGACCGCGACGCGTTCCGCGCCGGAGTGGCGCAGCGCGTTGTGCAGGGCCTCCTGGGCGACCCGGAGCAACGCTTCCTCCTGGGCGGCCGGCAGGGCCCGTACGCCCAGGCTCTCGAAGGTGACCCGGGCCGTGTGGGCCCGGTCCAGTACCTGGATCTGGGTGCGGAGCGTGGCGACGAGTCCGTCCTCGTCGAGCGCGGCGGGGCGCAGCTCGACGACGGCGGCCCGCAGCTCGTCCACGGCTTCGGCGGCGAGCGCGGCGACCTGGTGCAGCTCGCCCTTGGCGCGGGCCGGGTCGCGGTCGACCAGGGTGGCGGCGGCCTGGGCCGTCAGCCGCAGGGAGAAGAGTTTCTGGCTGACCGCGTCGTGCAGCTCGTGGGCGAGCCGGGAGCGCTCCTCGGCGATGGTGAGCTCCCGGCTGCGTTCGTACAGCCGGGCATTGGTGAGGGCGATCGCGGCGTGCTGGGCGAGGATGGCCAGCAGGTCCTCGTCCTCGGCGGTGAAGCCGCAGCTGCCCTCGGGCTTGGGACAGCGCTTGTTGGCGAGGAAGAGCGCACCCATGACCTCGTCGCCGTCCCTGATGGGCAGGCCCAGGAAGTCGGACATGTCGGGGTGGGCGGCGGGCCAGCCCTCGAAGCGGGGGTCCTTGCGGACGTCGGCGAGGCGCTCGGCCTTCGCCTCGTGGAGCATCGCGGCGAGGATGCCGTGCTGTCTGGGCAGGGGGCCGATGGCCTTCCACTGCTCGTCGCTGACGCCGTCGACGACGAACTGGGCGAAGCCGCCGTGGTCGTCGGGAACGCCCAGCGCGGCGTACTCGGCGTCCAGCAGTTCGCGGGCCGAGGCGACGATCGTCTTCAGGACGTCACGCACTTCGAGGTGCCTGCTCATGGCGAGCAGCGCGGCACTCACGGCTGCGAGACCCGATGGCGGGCGATGGCTCATGGCCTCACCGTACCGGCGGGGCGCGCACGCCGTATCGGCCTGTGGACGGCTTCGTATTAGGGCATGGGGACTAGGTCCCGACCTGGGGCAATGCCTCTTCGGGTGTGCGCCGCCCGCCTCTTCGCCCCCGCTCCCCCGTCATGTCCCGCGCGTACGCGCACGCGCGTACGTACGAGGACGGTCCGTGCCGGGATCCGGGCGTTCGTGTGGTGTCCCCGGCGGGGCGTCCGAGGGCGGCCAGCCGCACCCCACAGCCGGAACGTCACATTCCGAGTTGCTGAAGCAACGTTTGGTGAATCTGGGGTGCGTCCGATGTGAGGCCGCACATAGGACCCACATCACTTACGAAGTCGACTAGTGGACACATAAGCACCACATCAGTGGGCATGAGCGCGGTTCCGCGCGGCCGAGCGGGCCGTTGATCCACTACCCGGATTCGTACGTCACATCTTTGCCACCAGATTTTGCCGCCGCTAAGAATTGCTCTCGTCCCCGACGGAGATGCGAAAACGCGCTTCCCGTCTTCGTCCTCCGTGAGGACTTCCGCGATTCGAAGAGGTATGTCTGCATGTCCGTGTCCAGCATCCCCGGCCGTCGCCGTCGCCTGAACAAGGCCCAGAAGCTCTCCGTCGCGGGCATTTCCGCCGCTGCGGTCGCCGCGCTCTCGTTCTCGCTCGTCCCCGCCAACGCCGAGACCAAGACCGAGGCCGAGGCTCCCGTCTCCGCCGCCCCCGTGGTTCTCGCGTCGGCCGCCGGTACCCCGCAGGTCAGGACCGTGCAGGCCAGCATCATCGAGCAGCACTCCACCGCCGAGAAGCTGGTGAAGGCCGCCGACCTCGCCAGGGCCAAGAAGGCCGCCGCCGTCAAGAAGAAGGCGGCCGCCGAGACGAAGGCGGCGGCGGAGGCGAAGGCAGCCGCCAAGGCCGAGGCCAGGGCGAAGGCCGCCGCCCGTGCGAAGGCGAAGGCCTCCGTCGCCGAGCGCACCGAGACGCGGGCCGCCAGCCGCTCCCAGGCCCGCACCCCGGTGTACGCCAACAACCTGGACGGCTGGATCCGGGAGGCCCTGGACGTCATGCGGGCCCACGGCATCCCCGGCTCGTACGAGGGGCTGCACCGCAACATCATGCGCGAGTCGACCGGCAACCCGAACGCGGTCAACGGCTGGGACATCAACGCCCAGAACGGCACCCCGTCCTGCGGTCTGCTGCAGGTCATCCAGCCGACGTTCAACGCGTACCACGTCCCCGGCACCTCGTCGAACATCTACGACCCGGTCGCCAACATCACGGCCGCCGCCAACTACGCGGCCGACAAGTACGGCTCGATCGACAACGTCAACAGCGCGTACTGAGCCGGCGTCCGGACGCCGCACGCACACGCCGAAGGGCGGCACCCCGCGGGGTGCCGCCCTTCGGCGTCCGGTACCGGCGCGTCCGCCCCGGTACCTGTGATCACTTGCGCATGACCTCCGGCTCGTGGCGGCGCAGCAGTCGCGCGACCGCGACGCCGCAGGCGACGCCGAGGAGGAGGAGCACCGTGATGTTGATGCCCCACTGACCGGCCGAGTGTTCCCACAGCGGGTCCAGGTCGGTCGGGTTCTTCGGGTCCCACGGCGCCATGAGGTGCGAGAGGTCGAGCGTGGTGCCCGCGCCGGCGATGGCCCAGCGGGACGGCATCAGCCAGGCGAACTGCTCCAGGCCGGGCGAGCCGAACACCTGGAAGAGGATGCCGGTGAAGACGACCTGGACGATCGCGAACATGACCAGCAGCGGCATGGTCTTCTCGGCGGTCTTCACCAGCGAGGAGATCACCAGGCCGAACATCATCGAGGTGAAGCCGAGCACGATGATCGTCAGGCAGAGCTCGACGGCCGGCGGCATGATCAGGCCCTCTTCGGGCAGCTCGCGGGTGGCGAAGCCGATGCCGCAGATGATGACGCCCTGGATGGCGGTGATCACGCCGAGAACGATCACCTTGGACATCAGGTAGGCGGAGCGGGACAGGCCGGTGGCCCGTTCCCGTTCGTAGATGACGCGTTCCTTGATCAGTTCTCGTACGGAGTTGGCCGCGCCGGAGAAGCACATGCCGACCGCGAGGATCAGCATGATCGTTCCGGCAGCTCCGTTGAACCGGGCCGGCGGCTTCGGCGGGGCCAGGCCGAAGTCGGCCGGGATGACCACGCTGACGACGCCGAGCACCGCGGGCAGGATCACCATCAGGCCCATGAAGCCCTTGTCGGACGCGATCACCGAGATGTAGCGGCGCATCAGCGTCCACAGCTGGGCGGACCAGCTCTGCGGCTTCGGCGGGCGCATCTGCTGCGGGGGCGGCATGTGCACGGACTGCGCGGCGACGGCGTCGATGTCCGCGGCATACATCTGGTAGTGCTGCGAACCGCGCCAGCGGCCCGCCCAGTCGTAGTCGCGGTAGTTCTCGAACGCGGAGAAGACGTCGGCCCAGGTGGTGTAGCCGAAGAAGTTGAGTGCTTCCTCCGGCGGGCCGAAGTAGGCGACGGAACCGCCCGGCGCCATGACGAGCAGCTTGTCGCAGATGGCCAGCTCGGCGACGGAGTGCGTGACGACGAGGACGGTACGGCCGTCGTCGGCCAGGCCGCGCAGCAGCTGCATGACGTCGCGGTCCATGCCCGGGTCGAGGCCGGAGGTCGGCTCGTCCAGGAAGATCAGCGACGGCTTGGTGAGCAGTTCGAGCGCGACGGAGACGCGCTTGCGCTGACCGCCGGAGAGCGAGGTGACCTTCTTGTCCTTGTGGATGTCGAGCTTGAGCTCGGCGAGGACTTCGAGGATCCGGGCCTGGCGCTCGGCCTCGGTGGTGTCCGCGGGGAAGCGGAGCTTGGCCGCGTACTTGAGCGCCTTGATGACGGTGAGCTCCTTGTGCAGGATGTCGTCCTGCGGGACCAGACCGATGCGCTGGCGCAGCTCGGCGAACTGCTTGTAGAGGTTCCGGTTGTCGTAGAGGACGTCGCCCTGGTTGGCGGGCCGGTAGCCGGTGAGCGCCTTGAGCAGGGTGGACTTGCCGGAGCCGGACGGGCCGATGACCGCGACGAGCGACTTCTCCGGGACGCCGAAGGAGACGTCCTTGAGGATCTGCTTCCCGCCGTCGACCGTCACCGTGAGGTGGCGGGCGGAGAAGGAGACCTCACCGGTGTCGACGAACTCTTCCAGCCGGTCGCCGACCAGGCGGAAGGTCGAGTGACCGACGCCGACGATGTCGTTGGGGCCGATGAGCGCGGAGCCGGACTTGGAGAGCGGCTGACCGTTGACGTACGTGCCGTTGTGGGATCCGAGGTCGCGGATCTCGAAGCGGCCGTCGGGGGTCGCGTGGAATTCGGCGTGGTGGCGCGAGACCTGGAGGTCGGAGACGACCAGCTCGTTCTCCAGCGCACGACCGATGCGCATGACGCGGCCGAGGGCCAGTTGGTGGAACGTGGTGGGGCTGCGGTCGCCGTACATCGGCGGGGCCCCTGCGGCACCGCCGACGCCGGGGGTGCCCGCCATGCCCTGCTGGTGCGGAACCTGGGGCTGCTGGGGCTGCACGGGCTGCTGGGGCTGCACGGGCTGCTGGGGCTGCCCCTGAGGGGCCTGCTGCCAGCCCTGCTGCTGCGGAGCGGGGCCCTGCGGGGCGGGCCAGCCGGCGCCACCCTGCTGCGGCGGCTGCTGCTGCGGAGCGCCCGCGCCCTGACCGTTGTACGCGGCGCCCGCCGGGGCGGCGAGGCTCAGCAGCGGCCCGTCGGTGGCGTTGCCGAGATGCACGGCGGAGCCGGGACCGATCTCCTGCTGCTGGATCCGGTGGCCCCGCACATAGGTGCCGTTGGTGCTGCCGTGGTCCTCGATGAACCAGCTACGGCCGTTCCAGCTGATCGTGGCATGCCGCCACGAGACCCTGGCGTCCTCGATCGTCAGGTCGCCCTGCGGATCGCGCCCGAGGGTGTACGACCTGGACGGATCGAGCGTCCAGGTCCTTCCATTCAATTCCAGTACGAGTTCCGGCACTCCGCGCCCCACTAGTTGTCCCCCGAGTTACCCCCATCACAGGGAGCCTAGGGATGCTGAACATCGTGGGGAACTATTCCAGGAGCGGTCCCGGATACGAAAGTCGGACGGGGTGAAGACCCTGCCGAGACCTGCATCGTTACGGTGTCGGCACGAAAAATTGAGGACAGGGGTCATAATTCGCCACGATTGATGACAAGCCGTCCGCGAACTGCTTGAACATGGGCATTCACTTCCGTTTCCCGCCCGGCCATGGGTGGGCCCGGCCGTACGCGCTCCGTCATCGCACGAGTACGCGCCCCGGTCACCCCGCGTCCACGCGTCTGTCACCCGGCGTTTCGGAAAGCGCCTCGCCCCGGCCGTCCGCGCCCTCCGCCCGGTCCCCGGTCCGGGCGGGGCACGGGGCCGACGCACTGTCCGGTCCTCGGGACGGACCTCCGGTGCCACGGGAGGGACCGATACGGTGGAAGCACCATGAGCGCATCTCAGCCCCCTCAGTCCTCCCGGTCTCCTGAGCCCTCCGAGCCCCTCTGGGGCGCGGACACACCCACCCTTCTCGTGAAGATCTTCGGGAAGGACCGTCCCGGCATCACCGCCGGGCTCTTCGACACCCTCGCCGCCTACTCGGTGGACGTGGTCGACATCGAGCAGGTCGTCACCCGTGGCCGCATCGTCCTGTGTGCGCTGGTCACCACCCCGGCCGCGGGCGGTACCACCGAGGGCGACCTGCGGGCGACCGTGCACAGCTGGGCCGAGTCGCTGAAGCTCCAGGCCGAGATCATCTCCGGTACGGGCGACAACCGGCCGCGCGGCTACGGGCGTTCCCACGTGACGGTGCTCGGGCACCCGCTGACCGCGGAGTCCACCGCCGCCATAGCGGCCACGATCACCTCCACCGGCGGCAACATCGACCGCATCTTCCGGCTGGCCAAGTACCCGGTCACGGCGGTCGAGTTCGCGGTCTCGGGCACCGGTACCGCGGAGCTGCGGACGGCCCTGGCCACGGAGGCGGCCGGGATCGGCGTCGACGTGGCGGTGGTGTCCGCCGGGCTGAGCCGCCGGGCGCAGCGGCTGGTCGTCATGGACGTCGACTCGACGCTGATCCAGGACGAGGTCATCGAGCTCTTCGCCGCCCACGCGGGCTGCGAGGACAAGGTGGCCGAGGTGACCGAGCAGGCGATGCGCGGCGAACTCGACTTCGAGCAGTCGCTGCACGCCCGGGTGGCGCTGCTGGCGGGGCTCGACGCGTCGGTGGTGGACAAGGTGCGCGCCGAGGTGCGGCTGACGCCGGGCGCGCGCACCCTGATCCGTACGCTGAAGCGGCTCGGCTACCAAGTGGGCGTGGTCTCCGGCGGGTTCACCCAGGTCACCGACGATCTGAAGGAACGGCTCGGGCTCGACTTCGCCTCCGCCAACACGCTGGAAATGGTCGACGGGAAGTTCACCGGGCGGGTCGTCGGCGACATCGTCGACCGGGCGGGCAAGGCCCGGCTGCTGCGCAGTTTCGCCAAGCAGGCCGGGGTGCCGCTGGCGCAGACCGTGGCGATCGGTGACGGTGCCAACGACCTGGACATGCTGAACACGGCCGGTCTCGGGGTGGCCTTCAACGCCAAGCCGGTGGTCCGCGAGGCCGCGCACACCGCGGTGAACGTGCCGTTTCTGGACACCGTGCTGTATCTGCTCGGCATCACCCGCGAGGAGGTCGAGGCCGCCGACGGCCTCGTCGACTGACGCGTTCCTGTACGACGCCTCCGTAGGAACGTTCCTGCGACGGCGTCCGCCGTGACGACGTCCCCGCGTGACGGCATCTCCATGACGATGTCCTCGCGCGACGGCGTCCCCGTGAAGACGCCCCCGTACGGAGAGTCCCTCGTCACGGGAAGGGCCCCGGTGCGAGATCACCGGGGCCCTTTCAGATGTCCGTACTGTTCTTCCGCCCGCGCACTGGTGCGGGCCCGCTGCCGCCTCGGGGCGGCCGGAGCGGTCCGGCGTGCGCGCGGGGTCAGTCGTTGGGCGTCCAGTACTCGACCAGCTTGCCCACTCCGTGCTCCACACCCTTCCAGGAGCCGGTGAACTCGACGACGGCGAACGCGGCGGTCGGGAAGCCGCCCCGGGACATCCGGGCCAGGGCGTCGCCCTCGGCGGAGCCCGAGAGGATGTCGGCGACCGCGTGCATGCCGGGGTTGTGGCCGATGACGAGGAGGTCGCGCACGTCCTCGGGGGTCTCGTTGATCAGGGCGATGAGCTCACCGGGGGACGCCTCGTACAGCCGCTCCTCGTACACGGTCTTCGGGCGGTGCGGCATTTCCTGCACGGCCAGCTTCCATGTCTCGCGGGTCCTGGCCGCGGTGGAGCAGAGAGCCAGATCGAGGACGATCCCGGAGTCGACGAGTTTGCGGCCTGCGACGGGGGCGTCCTTGCGGCCGCGCTCCGCGAGGGGCCGTTCGTGGTCGGAGTCCTGCGACCATTCCGCCTTTGCATGCCTGAGAAGGACGATCCTGCGAGGTGTATCGACGCTCATACACCTCAGCTTCGCACGAAATGAGCTGCCCGGCGCAGGGTGTTGACGGGCTCGCGCGACGGGCGCGGGCGGCCTCGGCCGGCCGCCGGGCCACGCGGGGACGGCGTCAGCCGGTCACCAGGGCCATGACACGTGCGAGGAGTCGGCCGATCGCGGGGTCGGTGGTCGCGGCGTGCGCGTCGCCGGTTCCGACGATCAGCAGCATCAGCGCGGCGAACGCGACCGCGGGCAGCGCGACGGCCCACCACGGCAGCCGGACCTCGATGGCGCCCGTGGCCGGGCGGGTGGTCCGGGGGTGCGTACGGGCCGACATGTCCGCCTCCGTGGGGGCCTCGGTGCTGAATCCGGGGGTCATCGGTTCTGATACCGAGAAACCTACGGAGCCGCGGGCGCCGTTCCCATCCGGTGACCCACCCACTTCACCCTGACCCCAGCCCCCTAGGGGATGGTGGGGCAGGCCCCACCCCCGGCGGTGCCGCCGGGCCGGATCAGGGGGAGGCGATCGAGGCGACCACCGCGACCACCACGGTGATCAACAGCATCGCCCCGAGCACGAGGAGGAGCTTCTTCTGACCGTTCTGGGGATTCGGGTCGAGCACAGGAGACATGGGCCCAGTCTCCCACCTCAGCATTCGTCCTCGATCGTCCGGTCCCGGCCGGCCAGGACCCCGACCGCCATCTGGGGCACCATGAGGCCGGCCATCAGCGCGATCGGCACCTCCCAGCCGCCGGTGTGCTGGTAGAGCACACCGATCAGCAGCGGCCCGGGGATCGAGATCAGGTAGCCGACGGACTGCGCGAAGGCGGACAGCCGCACGACTCCGGCCCCGGTGCGCGAGCGCATGCCGATCATCGTCAGGGCGAGCGGGAAGGAGCAGTTCGAGATGCCCAGGAGCAGCGCCCAGGCCCAGGCACCGGCGGCCGGTGCGAAGTAGAGGCCCGCGTATCCGGCGAGGCCGCAGCTGCCGAGGAACAGGACGATCGGTCCCTGGTTCCGCATCCGGGAGGCGACCTTCGGGATGACGAACGCGAGGGGCACCCCCATCGCCATGGTCACGGCGAGCAGAACACCCGCGGTCCCGGCCGAGACCCCCGCGTCGCGGAAGATCTGCGGCATCCACCCCATGGTGATGTAGGCGGCGGTGGCCTGCAGGCCGAAGAAGCAGGCGAGGGCCCAGGCGGTGCGGCTGCGGGTGATTCGGAGGACCGGGGCGTCCTGCCCGTGGGCGGCGGGCCGGACCGAGGTGCCGCGCCGGTCCCGCACCACCGGGAGCCAGGGCAGGATCGCGGCGGCGGCGAGCACGGCCCAGACACCGAGGCCGAGCCGCCAGCCGCCGCCCAGTGCGCTGGTCATGGGCACGGTCACGGCGGCGGCGAGCGAGGTACCGAGGGCCAGGGCCATCGAGTAGAGCCCGGTCATGGAGCCGACGCGGTCCGGGAACCAGTGCTTGACGATCACCGGCATCAGGACGTTGCTGACGGCGATGCCCATGAGGGCCAGGGCGCTCGCGGCGAGGAAGCCCGCGGTACCGCCCACGAGGGGGCGGATCACCAGGCCGGCCGTGATGGCGATCATTCCGGCGCAGACGACGGCGCCCGGTCCGAAGCGGCGGGCGAGGCGGGGCGCCATGATGCCGAAGACCGCGAAGCAGAGCGGCGGCACGGAGGTGAGGACACCGGCCACGCTGCCGCTCATGTGCAGGCCGTCCCGCACCTCTTCGAGGAGGGCGCCGAGGCTGGTGATGGCGGGGCGGAGGTTGAGGGCGGTGAGGACCAGCCCGACGGCGACCAGCCGGAGCAGCCAGGGCGAGGGCCCGGCAGCGGTCGGGGCCGCCCGCAGGCCCTGCGCGGCGCGCGGAGCCGGGGCGTCCGTGGGGGCTTCCGCCGTGGCGGCGGGGCTGAGGGCCCGCGTCTGGGGCTGGTTCTCGTCGGACATGACTCCATCATAGAATCATGGGATGATTGATTGTCCAATCCTCTGAGAACGTTCGAGGGCCCTCCGGGACCGCTAGTGCTGTGGCCGGGAAGGTTTGCCGGCCACAGCACTAGGCGTCCGCGGGACGACATGGACCGCCGCGCCCCTCGGACACCTTGAGCGAGCCGCGCGCGTTGAACGAGTTGAACGCCCGGAGCGCCTCGAACGGCCCCGCCCCCGTCCGCCCCGTACCCCCGCAACCCGACCAAGGAGCACCATGACGCTGACGTCCCCGCGGCGTTCGGCACTCGCCGACCAGGTGATTGCCCAGCTGAGGAATCAGATCACCTCCGGCGAATGGCCCGTGGGTTCACGGATTCCCACCGAGCCCGAGCTGGTGGAGCAGCTGGGGGTGGCCCGCAACACCGTCCGGGAAGCGGTGCGCGCCCTGGCGCACAACGGTCTGCTCGACATCCGGCAGGGCTCGGGCACCTATGTCGTCGCCACCAGCGAGCTGGCCGGGGTGATGCACCGCCGCTTCGCCTCCGCCGATCCCCGTCATGTCGCCGAGCTGCGCTCCACCCTGGAGTCGTCGGCGGCACGGCTGGCCGCCGCCCGGCGCACCGAGCGGGATCTGAAGCAGCTGGACGCGCTCATGGCGCGGCGGGAGGAGACCTGGGCCGCGGGGGATGCCGAGGCATTCGTCGAGGCGGACGCGACGCTGCACCTGGCCGTGGTCGCCGCCTCGCACAACGACGTACTGACGGGTCTCTACGCCGACCTGGGCGATCTGCTGCGCGACTACCTCCGGGGCGACATCGGCCACGAGCTGCGGCCGGAGAACCACATGGACCACAGCAGGCTGGTCGAGGCGATCCGGGCGGGGGACGCGGAGACGGCGGCCGCCGAGGCCGCGGGGCATGCGTTGAGCTGCCAGGTGGACCGGGTCTGACGCATGCGTTGAGCTGCCGGGCGGACCGGGTCCGACGCATGCGTTCAGCTGCCGGGCGGACCGGGTCCGACGGGCCGCCCCGCAGGGTTTCTCGCGGTCGACGCGCCAGGGGATCGCCGTGCCGTCGGCGCCCGGGGGCCACACGCGCCGCCGGCGCCGTACGTCGCACACCGGGCCCTCGCGCCGTCGATGCCCGCGGGGGGTGCTCAGAGCATGTCCTGCTGTACGCGGTGCGTGATCCAGACGGCGCCTATCTCCTTCCAACAGCGGTCGTCCAGGCGTACGGTCCGCCCCGGGGCCACGTCGACCGGGGCCGCGTCGGCATCGATGTCCCACCAGCGGCGGCACTCGGTGTGCAGTTGCACGCGGTCGGTGGAGGGGTACGGGTTGTGGCAGTAGGCGACGACCCGGGAGCCCCGGATCGAGGTACGGCATTCGGCTCCGGCGGGTTCCGGGCCGGTGGCGGCGGGGGCCGGGGCCCCGGCCCCGACCCGGCCCGCCATGGATATCCCCATCGGGACGGCCAGTGCGGCCACGGCTACGGAGGCCGTCAGCAGGGCCCAGGTCCGGCGACGTGTGGAGCGCATGGCGTCCTCCCTCCCCCGCAGCCCGACCAGAAGTCCGGTTCACCACATTCTGCGGCGGATCGGCCTTCTTTTCGACTTGAGCGCTCCGGGGCCGGGCGCAGACGCACGACGGCCGCGTACCACCTGGTCGAGGGCGGTACGCGGCCGGGTCACAGCCCGTGGTGCGGGATCAGGCACCCATCATGTGCACGCCACCGTCGACGTGGATGATCTCGCCCGTGGTCTTCGGGAAGAAGTCCGAGAGCAGGGCGACGACACCGCGTCCTGCCGGCTCCGGGTCCGTCATGTCCCAGGACAGCGGGGAGCGGGTGTTCCACACGTCCGCGAGCTCGATGAAGCCCGGGATGGACTTCGCGGCCATGGAGCCGATCGGTCCGGCGGAGATCAGGTTGCAGCGGATGTCGTCCTTGCCCAGGTCACGGGCGAGGTAACGGGAGGTGGCCTCCAGCGCGGCCTTGGCCGGGCCCATCCAGTCGTACTGCGGCCAGGCGTACTGCGCGTCGAAGGTGAGGCCGACGATCGAGCCGCCGTCGGTCATCAGCGGCTTGCAGGCCATGGCGAGCGCCTTCAGCGAGAACGCCGAGACGTGCATCGCCGTGGCGACGGACTCGAACGGGGTGTTCAGGAAGTTGCCGCCGAGCGCGTCCTGCGGCGCGAAGCCGATGGAGTGGACGACGCCGTCGAGCGAGCCGAGCTCGTCGCGGACCAGGCCGGCGAGGCGGTCCAGGTGCTCGGTGTCGGTCACGTCCAGCTCGATGACCTTGGCCGGCTTCGGCAGCTTCTTGGCGATGCGCTCGGTCAGGGTGGGCCGGGGGAAGGCGGTCAGGATGATCTCGGCGCCCTGCTCCTGCGCCACCTTGGCGGTGTGGAAGGCGATGGACGACTCCATCAGCACACCGGTGACGAGGATGCGCTTGCCGTCGAGGATTCCGCTCATGGTGATCAGTGACCCATGCCCAATCCGCCGTCAACGGGGATGACGGCTCCAGTGATGTACGACGCGTCGTCGGAGGCGAGGAAGCGCACCGCGGCGGCGATCTCCTCGGGCTGCGCGTAGCGGCCGAGCGGCACCTGGGACACGATGCCCTTGCGCTGCTCCTCGGTGAGCACCTGGGTCATGTCGGTGTCGACGAAACCGGGTGCGACGACGTTGAAGGTGATGTTCCGCGAGCCGAGTTCGCGGGCCAGCGACCGGGCGAAACCGACCAGACCCGCCTTGGAGGCGGCGTAGTTCGCCTGCCCGGCGGAGCCGAGGAGCCCGACGACGGAGGAGATGAGGACGACGCGGCCCTTCTTGGCGCGCAGCATGCCGCGGTTGGCACGCTTGACGACCCGGAAGGTGCCGGTGAGGTTGGTGTCGACCACGGACGTGAAGTCCTCCTCCGACATCCGCATCAGCAACTGGTCCTTGGTGATACCGGCGTTGGCGACCAGTACCTCGACGGGACCGTGCTTCTCCTCGATCTCCTTGTAGGCCTGCTCCACCTGTTCGGCGTCCGTGATGTCGCAACGGACCGCCAGGCAGCCCGCTTCGGTGAGGACTTGGGGCGGCTCGCCGGAGCGATAGGTGATCGCGACCTTGTCGCCGTTGTCGGCGAAGGCTCGGGCGATGGCGAGGCCGATGCCCCGGTTTCCTCCGGTGACGAGAACCGAGCGGCTCAACGGATCACCCTTTCGATAGCGGTCTGGTACCTCGAAAACCTATCGGTAAGCCCTGCTCCACGGGGAATCGGCCCCTGACAGCGCCTTCCGCCGGGCACTGTGGGGTTCCTACAGAGGATCACTCGGGGGGACGCACCTGTCGGGCCCCCGCGGACGGTGCCGGACATCCCCGGGTGCGGTCACCGCGCGGCGTGATTCACTTCCGTGTGTATCGAGAAGGGAATTCCCCGTGCCCCATGAGGTAGATCAGTCGTTCCTGGCCCTGCCCCTGCGCGCCCTCGCCGACGCGGCGCTCGCCCGCGCGCGGGCACTGGGCGCCGCACATGCCGACTTCCGTTTCGAGCGGGTGCGCAGCGCGTCCTGGCGGCTGCGGGACGCCCGGCCCGCGGGTTCCTCGGACACCACCGATCTCGGGTATGCGGTGCGGGTGGTGCACGGCGGCGCGTGGGGGTTCGCGTCCGGGGTGGACCTGACGATGGACGCGGCGGCGAAGGTGGCCTCGCAGGCCGTGGCCATGGCGAAGCTGTCGGCGAAGGTGACCGCGGCGGCCGGGTCCCACGAGTGGGTCGAGCTGGCGGACGAGCCGTCGCACGGCGAGCGGACCTGGGTCTCGGCGTACGACGTCGACCCCTTCGACGTACCGGACGAGGAGAAGGCGGGGCTGCTCGCCGAGTGGAGTGCCCGGCTCCTGGGCGCCGAGGGCGTCGCGCACGTGGACGCCTCGCTGACGGCCGTCCACGAGAACAAGTTCTACGCGGACACGGCGGGCACCGTGACCACCCAGCAGCGGGTGCGGCTGCACCCGGAGTTCACCGCGGTGGCCGTGGACGGGACGACCGGTGAGTTCGACTCGATGCGGACGATCGCCCCGCCGGTGGGCCGCGGCTGGGAGTACATGACCGGCACCGGCTGGGACTGGGACGACGAGCTGGCGCGGATTCCCGGCCTGCTGGCCGAGAAGATGCGGGCGCCGAGCGTCGAGGCGGGGAGGTACGACCTGGTCGTCGACCCGTCCAATCTCTGGCTGACCATCCACGAGTCGATCGGCCACGCCACGGAGCTGGACCGGGCACTGGGCTACGAGGCGGCGTACGCCGGGACCTCGTTCGCCACCTTCGACCAGCTGGGGAAGCTGGCGTACGGCTCCCCCGTGATGAACGTGACCGGTGACCGCACCGCCGAGCACGGGCTCGCGACGATCGGGTACGACGACGAGGGCGTCGAGGCGCAGTCCTGGGACCTGATCAGGAACGGGACACTGGTCGGGTACCAGCTGGACCGGCGGATCGCGAAGCTGACGGGGCTGGGCCGGTCCAACGGCTGCGCCTACGCGGACTCGCCGGGCCACGTCCCCGTCCAGCGGATGGCGAACGTGTCGCTGCGGCCGGAGCCGGGCGGGCTGTCCACGGAGGACCTGATCGGCGGGGTGGAGCGCGGGATCTACGTGGTCGGCGACCGCTCCTGGTCGATCGACATGCAGCGCCACAACTTCCAGTTCACGGGCCAGCGGTTCTTCCGGATCGAGAACGGCCGGCTGGCCGGTCAGCTGCGCGATGTCGCCTACCAGGCGACGACGACGGACTTCTGGGGCTCGATGGAGAAGGTGGGCGGCCCGCAGACGTACGTCCTGGGCGGCGCCTTCAACTGCGGCAAGGCCCAGCCCGGCCAGGTCGCGGCCGTCTCGCACGGCTGCCCCTCCGCCCTCTTCCGGGGCGTGAACATCCTCAACACGACGCAGGAGGCCGGACGATGAGCGGTCACCACGGAACCGGCTGGGGGTCCGGGGGTCGCCCCCCGGGGCAGCACAGTCTCGACACGACGCAGGAGGCCGGACGATGAGCCGGGTCAGCAAGCCGCACGAGATCGTCGAGCGGGCGCTCGAACTGTCCACCGCGGACGGGTGCGTGGTCATCGCCGACGAGGAGTCGTCGGCGAACCTGCGCTGGGCCGGCAACGCCCTCACGACGAACGGGGTGACACGGGGGCGGACCCTGACCGTCGTCGCGACCGTCGACGGTGCGCAGGGCACCGCGTCCGGGGTGGTGTCGCGGTCGGCCGTCACCGCCGACGACCTGGAGCCGCTGGTGCGGGCCGCCGAGGCCGCCGCGCGCGGGGCCGGTCCCGCGGAGGACGCCCGGCCGCTGGTCGGCGGGGTGCCCGTGTCGCCCGACTTCACGGACGCGCCGGCCGAGACGGGCTCGGAGGTCTTCGCGGAGTTCGCCCCGGCGCTCGGCGACGCCTTCGCCCGTGCCCGTTCCGGCGGGCGTGAGCTGTACGGCTTCGCCAACCACGAGATGACCTCCACCTATCTCGGCACGTCGACGGGGCTGCGGCTGCGCCACGACCAGCCGAACGGGACGCTGGAGCTCAACGCCAAGTCTCCCGACCGGACCCGCTCGACCTGGGCGGGCCGTTCCACGCGCGACTTCAAGGACGTCGACCCGGCCGAGCTCGACGCGGAGCTGGCACGGCGGCTGCGCTGGGCGGAGCGCCGGATCGAGCTGCCCGCCGGGCGGTACGAGACGCTGCTGCCGCCGACCGCGGTGGCCGATCTGCTGATCTACCAGCTGTGGTCGTCGACGGCGCGGGACGCCGCGGAGGGCCGGACGGTGTTCTCCCGGCCGGGCGGCGGGACCAGGCTCGGCGAGACGCTGTCCGGGCTGCCGCTGACGCTGCGCAGCGACCCGCACGCGCCGGGGCTCGAATCGGCGCCGTTCGTGATCGCCCACTCCTCCGGGGACAGCGCCTCCGTCTTCGACAACGGGCTGCCCCTGGCACCGACCGACTGGATCCGGGACGGCAGGCTGGAGCACCTGACCACCACCCGGCACACGGCGGACCTGACCGGGCTGCCGGTCGCACCGGCGATCGACAACCTGGTGCTGGACGGCGGCGGCGAGCGGTCCCTGGACGAGATGGTGGCGTCGACGACCGGGCGCGGGCTGCTGCTGACCTGCCTCTGGTACATCCGGGAGGTCGATCCGGCGACGCTGCTGCTGACCGGGCTGACCCGCGACGGGGTGTACCTCGTGGAGGACGGCGAGGTCGTCGGCGAGGTGAACAACTTCCGGTTCAACGAGTCGCCGGTGGATCTGCTGTCCCGGGCCACCGAGGCGGGCCGTACCGAGAAGACCCTGCCGCGCGAGTGGGGCGACTGGTTCACCCGGGCCGCGATGCCCGCGCTGCGCATCCCGGACTTCAACATGAGCTCGGTGAGTCCGGGCGTGTGACCCGCCTAGACTGAACGGGAAAACCATCTCCCCCATACATCACGAGGAGCACCGGAACCGTGACGGACATCGTCGACGAGCTGAAGTGGCGCGGGCTGTTCGCCCAGTCCACCGATGAGGACGCACTGCGCAAGGCTCTCGCGGACGGTCCCGTCACCTTCTATTGCGGCTACGACCCCACCGCGGCGAGTCTGCACGTCGGCCATCTGGTGCAGGTGCTCACCATGCGCAGGCTCCAGCAGGCCGGGCTGCGTCCGCTCGCCCTGGTGGGCGGCGCCACCGGTCAGATCGGTGACCCGAGACCGACCGCCGAGCGCACGCTGAACGACCCGGAGACGATCGCCAACTGGGTGTCGCGGCTGCGCGCCCAGATCGAGCCGTTCCTGTCCTTCGAGGGCGAGAACGCGGCGGTCATGGTGAACAACCTGGACTGGACCGCGGGCATGTCCGCGATCGAGTTCCTCCGGGACATCGGCAAGCACTTCCGCGTCAACAAGATGCTGACCAAGGAGTCCATCGCCCGTCGACTGGAGTCCGACGAGGGCATCAGCTACACCGAGTTCAGCTACCAGCTGCTCCAGAGCATGGACTTCCTGGAGCTGTACCGGCGCTACGGCTGCACCCTCCAGCAGGGCGGCAGCGACCAGTGGGGCAACCTCACCGCGGGTCTCGACCTGATCCACCGCCTGGAGCCGGGTGCCGAGGTGCACGCGCTGGCGACCCCGCTGATGACGAAGGCGGACGGGACGAAGTTCGGCAAGACCGAGGGCGGGGCCGTCTGGCTCGACCCGACGATGACGACGCCGTACGCGTTCTACCAGTTCTGGCTGAACGTGGACGACCGGGACGTCTCCCGGTACATGCGCATCCTCAGCTTCCTCAGCCCCGCGGAGCTGGAGGAGCTGGAGAAGGTCACCGAGGAGCGTCCGCAGGCCCGGACGGCGCAGCGCGCGCTGGCCGAGGAGCTGACGACGCTGGTGCACGGCGCCGACCAGTGCGCGGCGGTCATCGCGGCGTCGAAGGCGCTCTTCGGTCAGGGCGAGCTCGGCGAGCTGGACGAGGCGACGCTGAGCGCCGCGCTGTCCGAGGTGCCGCACGCCCGGGTCGAGGAGCTGGGTCCGCTGGTGGACCTGCTGGTGGAGGTCGGTCTGGCGCCGAGCAAGTCGGGCGCCCGTCGCACGGTGAAGGAGGGCGGCGCGTACGTGAACAACGTCAAGGTCACGGACGGCGAGATCGCGCCGGCCCGCGAGGAGCTGCTGCACGGGCGCTGGCTGGTGCTGCGCCGGGGCAAGAAGAACCTCGCCGCCGTCGAGGTCACCGGCTGATCCCGGAACCGATCGGCACTGCGGCCGGACACGCTGTACAGCGTGTCCGGCCGCAGTGCGTCGTACTGGTGATTCAGGTCCTCTGTCTGGTGCCGCGGATCGATGCCCACAGCATGTCGCCGACTCCGACGACGACCACCGCGCCGATCAACTGGAGCAGATGGCGCGTCCAGTCGATGCCCTTCGTCTCGTTCACACCCATCCAGGTGGCGACCGCGTTGCCGAGGACGCTGCCGATGATGCCGAAGACGGTCGTCAGCCAGAGGGGGATGTTCTGTTTGCCGGGCAGGATCGCCTTCGCGATCAGACCGAGCACCAGCCCCACGATGATTGCCCACAGCCAGCCCATGTCGCCTCCTCGTGCGACGCGATGTCGCGCATGTCCGCCCAGTGTCGGCCCACGGGCCGTGGCCCGCACGTCGGGGGAGCCCGGACGGGCGGCACGGATACCGGCATGCACGAACGGGGCGTGCCCCGGTCTCGAAGCCCTCGCGGGCCGGGCGTACCGTGGATGTGGTCCGGTCCGGGAGTATCCGGCGCGGGAAACGAGGTGCCTCCGGTCCACCGGGCGCCGGGTGCCGGATGTCGGGCGCCGGGTGTCAGGTGTCGGGGGAAGGGTGGAGACGTGATGCTGAAGCGCAGCGGCGACGAGGTCTTCCGGATCACGGGAGCCCGGCAGGGGCTCGCGGACGATGTGCGCGGCAGACAGCGGCGCTATGTGATCTCGATGTCCGTGCGGACGGTGGCGGTGATCCTGGCCGCCGTGCTGTGGAACGTCGAGCGGTACGTCGCGATCGTGGCCCTGGTGCTCGGCGTCCTGCTCCCCTACGTGGCGGTGGTCATCGCCAACGCGGGCCGGGAGAACACCCCTTCGCTCCCCTCGACCTTCGTACCGGCGCCGATGCGGCCGGTTCTCGACGCTGCGCCGGTGGCCGGTGGCGCGGAAACCGGCCCGGAGAGCGACGGGACGGGGCGCACCACCGGCCCGATATGAGCCCGGTCGGGAGGCTTGTCGCACCGAACCCTCAAGAAAAGCTCAGATCAATCATGAAGTTACGGTGCACCGCACCCCGGTGTGCGTGACATACTTCGTAGGCACTCCGTATCCCCGTCGGAGCAATGGACTGACGCCGGGCAGCTCCCCCCGTGGCTGCTCGGCGTCGCTTTTTTTCGGCACTCCTCCAGAATTTCTCCGGTTCTTCTCCGGTGTTCCTCCGGTACGGGGTGCCCCGGGCGGTGGGACCGGTCCGGGGACGGCAGGGGCGCTGACCTAGGGTTGAGTCCGTGAACTCCCCTGATATCGCGACCGATGACGCCGCCGCGCCCATCTGTTCCGCCAAGGGCTGCCGGGCCGACGCCGTGTGGGTGCTCGCCTGGAACAACCCGAAGCTGCACACCCCGGAGCGCCGCAAGACCTGGCTGGCCTGCGAGGAGCACCGGGAGCACCTCTCCTCGTTCCTCGGCGTCCGGGGTTTCCTCAAGGAAGTGGTGACGCTGGCGGAGTGGGAGTCCACCGGGCCGGGGCCGGGCAGCGAGTAGCCCCTCTCCCGGCCTGATCCAAACGAAATCCTCTAGCCGCCGATCGCCGACATGGGCCGGTCGGGCTGGAGGAAGGAGGGGTCGTCCAGCCCTGATCCGGCCTTTTTCCCCCACATCGCCGCCGTCCAGAGCCGGGCGATCTCCTCGTCGGGTGCGCCCGAGCGCAGGGCGCCGCGCAGGTCCGTCTCCTCGCGGGCGAAGAGGCAGGTGCGCACCTGTCCGTCGGCGGTGAGCCGGGTCCGGTCGCAGGCCCGGCAGAAGGGGCGGGTGACGGAGGCGATGACGCCGACCCGGTGCGGTCCGCCGTCGACGATCCAGCGCTCCGCGGGGGCGGAGCCGCGCTCCGTGTCGCTCTCCTCGGTGAGGGTGAAGCGGGTGCGCAGCGACTGGAGGATGTCGCCTGCCGTGATCATGCCGTCACGCTTCCAGCCGTGCTGGGCGTCGAGCGGCATCTGCTCGATGAAGCGGAGCTCGTAGTCGTGCTCGACCGCCCAGGCGAGCAGGTCGGGGGCCTCGTCGTCGTTGAGTCCCGGCATGAGGACGGTGTTGACCTTGACAGGGGTGAGGCCGGCGTCGCGGGCGGCTTCGAGGCCGGCCAGCACGTCGTGGTGGCGGTCGCGGCGGGTGAGCGTCTTGAAGGTGTCGGGGCGCAGGGTGTCCAACGAGACGTTGACCCGGTCGAGGCCTGCCGCCCGGAGCGCGGCGGCGGTGCGCTTCAGCCCGATGCCGTTGGTGGTGAGCGACATCCTGGGGCGCGGCTCCAGGGCCGCGCACCGCTCGACGACGGAGACCAGACCGGGACGCAGCAGCGGCTCGCCGCCGGTGAACCGGACCTCGGTGATGCCCAGCCGGGTGACGGCGATGCGGATCAGCCGGACGATCTCGTCGTCGCTGAGGAGGTCGGGCTTGGCCAGCCACTGCAGGCCCTCCTCGGGCATGCAGTACGTGCACCGGAGGTTGCACCGGTCGGTCAGCGATACGCGCAGGTCGGTGGCGACCCTGCCGTAGGTGTCGATGAGCACGTGGCCCCTCCCCCGGTGGCTTTCCGGCGCCGGATCCGGATGTACGGACGGCGGTTCCGGCTGACTCCTCCGAGCCTACGCGAGAGCTGTGACATCGCAGGGGCCCGTATGCCACGAGGAGCGGCACGGCCGCCTCGTAGGGTCCTACGAGGCGGCCGTGTGCGGTGCTCTCTGCGGTACTTGTCGCAGTGCTCGTGGCGGTGCTTGGTGCAGTGCTCGTTCAGTGGGCCCCGACGCCGGTGAGGGACTTGACCTCCAGTTCGGCGTACTTGCCCCTGTCCGGTTCCTCCTTCGAGAGGAGGGAGCCGATCCAGCCGAGCAGGAAGCCCAGCGGGATGGAGATCAGACCGGGGTTCTCCAGGGGGAACCAGGCGAAGTCGACGCCCTTGAACATCGATGTCTTCGGGTTGCCGGAGACGACCGGCGAGAACAGCACCAGGATCACCGAGGAGGCCAGGCCGCCGTAGATCGACCACAGCGCGCCCTGCGTGGTGAACCGCTTCCAGAAGAGGCTGTAGAGGATGGTCGGCAGGTTGGCGGACGCGGCGACGGCGAAGGCGAGGGCCACGAGTCCGGCGACGTTCATGTCGCGGGCGAAGGCGCCCAGGACGATCGCGACCGCGCCGATGAGGACGGTGGCCCAGCGGGCGGCGCGCATCTCCTCCTTCTCGGTGGCCTTCCCCTTGCGGATGACCTTGGCGTAGATGTCGTGCGCGAAGGAGGACGAGGAGGCGAGGGTGAGCCCCGCGACGACGGCGAGGATGGTGGCGAAGGCGACGGCGGAGATCACGGCGAGCAGCACGGCGCCGCCGGTGGAGCCGAGTCCGCCGAGGTATTCGGCGAGCTGCGGGGCGGCCGTGTTGCCCGCCGGGTTCTGGGCCTTGATCTCGGCGGGGCCGATGAAGGCCGCGGCGCCGAAGCCGAGTGCGATCGTCATCAGGTAGAAGGCGCCGATGATGCCGATGGCCCAGTTGACGGACTTGCGGGCGGCCTTGGCGGTCGGCACCGTGTAGAAGCGGATCAGGATGTGCGGCAGGCCGGCGGTGCCGAGGACCAGGGCGAGGCCCAGGGAGAGGAAGTCCAGCTTCGACGTGCCGGTGGCACCGTACTTGAGGCCGGGCTCCAGGAACGCCGCTCCGTGACCGCTCTTCTCGGCGGCCGTGCCCAGCAGGTCGGAGATGTTGAAGTTGAACTTCAGCAGCACCAGGAAGGTCATCAGCAGGGTGCCCGCGATGAGCAGCACGGCCTTGACCATCTGCACCCAGGTGGTGCCCTTCATGCCGCCGATGGTGACGTACACGATCATCAGCACACCGACGAGGGAGACGATGAGGATCTTGCCCGCGTCGCTGGTGATGCCGAGGAGCAGGGAGACCAGGACGCCCGCGCCCGCCATCTGCGCCAGCAGGTAGAAGATCGAGACGACGATGGTGGAGACCCCGGCGGCGGTGCGGACGGGGCGCTGGCGCATCCGGTAGGCGAGGACGTCGCCCATCGTGTAGCGGCCCGAGTTGCGCAGCGGTTCGGCGACCAGCAGCAGGGCCACCAGCCAGGCGACGAGGAAGCCGATGGAGTACAGGAAGCCGTCGTAGCCGAAGAGGGCGATGGCCCCGGCGATGCCGAGGAACGAGGCCGCCGACATGTAGTCGCCGGAGACCGCGAGTCCGTTCTGGAAGGCGGTGAACTGGCGGCCGCCCGCGTAGAAGTCGGCGGCGCTCCTGGTCTGCCGCCCGGCCCAGACGGTGATGCCCAGGGTCGCGGCGACGAACACGGCGAAGAGCGTGATGATCAGCGGCCGGTGCTCGCTGCTGGACGAGGCGGCCAGTTGGAGGGCGTGGTGCGAGGGGTACGCGGCGCTCATGCGTCGGCCTCCATACGGGACTTGATCGCCTCGGCCTTCGGGTCGAGCTTCGCCGCGGCGTGGCGCGAGTAGAACCAGGCGATGAGGAAGGTGGTGACGAACTGGGCGAGACCGAGCACGAAGGCCACGTTGATGTTGCCGTACACCTTGGTTCCCATGAAGCCGCCCGCGTAGTTGGACAGCAGCACGTACAGCAGGTACCAGAGGACGAAGGCGACGGTCAGCGGGAAGGCGAACGAGCGGTACGTGCGGCGCAGTTCGCCGAACTCCGCGCTCTCCTGCGTCGCGACGAACGCCTCGGTCGCGGGCGGGGTGGGGCGGGTGTCCGTACTGGCCTCGGGCGGCGGTGCATCGGTAGCCACGGAATCTCCTCGCGACGCGGGTGCGGTGATGTGGGTGACGGTCGGTCTCATCGGGTGACGGTCGGTCTGGTCGGGAAAACGGTCGGCTTCATCGGGAAAACCGGAGTACGAAACCCCTACCCGGCAAGGGCGGGGAGCGCTCTCCTCGACATGGGCACGGAGGGCATCGCGGGGCGGTTCACCGCGGATGCGCACTTCTCCTGCCACCTCCTGCCACCGTCCGGTCGAATCCGGTACCACGAACTCATTGATGAGCAGGCATGATCAGCGATAACTTCACACGTCATGTACGCGATCGGTCACATCTGTGTCCGGTCGCCCGGCACGGATGATGTGGAGACCCCATGGCTCAGCTGGGATCCAGACGGACGCGCGCACTGACATTGCCCGTCGGACTGGCCCTCACCGCTTCGCTCGGCTTCCTTCCCGCGGGTGCCGCCTCCGCCGCACCGGTGGACGCGCAGCCCTCGGCAACGGTGTCGACGGACGGCCCGAAGCTCTCGTACGTGGTCAACACGCACGGCGGCCACGGCACGGTCAAGCAGGTGAAGAAGGCGATAACCGAGGCGGGCGGCACGGTGGTGGTCGCCTACGAGCAGATCGGTGTCATCGTCGCCCACTCGCAGAACCCGGACTTCGCGAAGACGATCCGCCGGGTCAAGGGCGTGGATTCGGCAGGGGCCACCCGTACCAACCCCATCGTTCCGCAGGCCACCACGGACACCGGGGACGAGCAGCCGCTCAGCGCCGCCCAGGCGAAGGGCGCGGCGGCGCAGGCGACGGCGGACCAGGACCCGATGGAGCCCCTGCAGTGGGACCTGCCCGCCATCAAGGCGGACCAGGCGCACAAGAAGACGCTGGGCAGCAGCAAGGTCACGGTCGCGGTCATCGACACGGGCGTCGACGACACCCACCCGGACCTGGCGCCGAACTTCAACCGCGGGGCCTCGGCGAGCTGTGTCTCCGGGGCACCGGACACGACGGACGGCGCCTGGCGCCCGAAGGCCGGCGAGAGCAACCACGGCACGCACGTGGCGGGCACCATCGCCGCCGCGAAGAACGGCATCGGTGTGACGGGCGTCGCGCCCGGGGTGAAGGTCGCCGGCATCAAGGTGGCGAACCCGGACGGCTTCTTCTACACCGAGTCGATCGTCTGCAGCTTCGTCTGGGCCGCCGAGCACGGTGTCGACGTCACCAACAACAGCTATTACACCGACCCGTGGATGTTCAACTGCAAGAACGACGCGGACCAGGGCGCCCTGGTCGAGGCCGTCGCCCGTGCCACGCGGTACGCGGAGCGCAAGGGTGCGGTCAACATCGCCTCGGCCGGCAACAGCGCCTTCGACCTGGCCTCCGACGCGATCGAGGACACGACCAGCCCGAACGACACCGAGGCGGTCACCCGCACGATCGACCCGAGCGAGTGCCTGGACATCCCGGCGATGCTGCCGGGCGTGGTGACGGTCTCCGCGACCGGTGCCAAGGGCCTGAAGGCCTCGTACTCGAACTACGGGAACGGCGTCATCGACGTGGCGGCCCCGGGCGGTGACTCCACGGTCTACCAGACGCCCGCCCCGCCGGCCACGAGCGGCCTGATCCTGTCCACGCTGCCGGACGGCAAGTACGGCTACAAGGCCGGTACGTCGATGGCCTCCCCGCACGTCGCGGGTGTCGCGGCCCTGATCAAGTCGAAGCACCCGTACGCGCCCGCGGCCGCGGTGAAGGCGCTGCTGCTCGCGGAGGCCGACGCCACCGCGTGCGGCGAGCCGTACGACATCAATGGTGACGGCAAGATCGACGCCGTCTGCGAGGGCAGCAAGAACCGCAACGGCTTCTACGGTGCCGGTGTGGTGAACGCGCTGAACGCGGTCAACTGGTAGCAGGTAGCTGGTAGCAAGCAGCAACGCGGCACGAGCGGGAGGGTCCGGGGTCTTCGACCGGGCCCTCCCGCGGTCGTTCCCGCAGCTCGTCGGGGACGGACCGGGCCGGGCCGGACCGTCCGGTGCACGGCCCGGCGGGCACCCTCAGCTCGGGACCGGTTCGTCGCGGTGCGCCCCGGCCCTCTTCGGGGTGGGGGCGAGCGTCCCGGTGGTCAGCAGGTACTGCGCCGCGAGATAGGTGGACATGACCCAGAAGTCGGGGGCGGGCAGCTGCGGCCAGTCGGCGATCCCGGTGGCGATCAGCGCGTCGGAGAGCAGGAACAGCGCCCCGCCGACGGCCGCTCGCATGCCGAGGACGCCGGCCCGGCACGCCATCGCCGCGAGCAGCAGGCTGTAGCCGGCCATCGGCACCCTGATGTCCGCGGGCAGTCCGCTCCAGAGCAGCGCGACGAAGACGACCAGGACCACCGCGTATCCGAGCGCGACCGGTGCTGAGCTGCGGGCCCGCCCGAAGAGCCACAGGTAGCAGACGTGGCCGACGGCGAAGGAGCCCATCCCGACCAGGAATGCCACGTCGGAGTCGAACAGCAGGAAGGTGTCGCCGCCCCAGCCGAACAGCAGGGCCGCGACGAGCAGCCGGGGGCCGCGCCGGGCGAGGGCGTACCCCGCCAGCAGCGGCATCAGCAGGGGTTTCGCGACCTGGTGGGCGATCTCGATCCCGGCGAGCACGCCGAGGAGATCGACGGCACAGGCCACGAGGAACGCCACGAGCAGCGGACGCACGAGGCGTTCCCGGAGGTCCCGGCCGGCGTCGGCCCCCGTCCGGCTCGCCCCTGGGCGGTCCCGGTCGGCTTCGGTGCTCATCCGGCATGCTCCTCTGTGGAATCCGTGGAAAGGGTCGTGGTCGTAATCGTGGTCGTGGTCGTGGTCGTGGGAGCCGCGGAGGCCGTCGCGGTCGTCGCCGGCTGCCAGCCCGGCCCGCGGAAGATCCGCCCGGCGCGCTCGCTCCAACTGTCCGCCGCCCGCACGTCGCGGGCGATGGCGACGTACTCGTGGGTGGCGACCCGCAGGGGGTTGAACGTGTCGATGTTCTTGGTGAGGCCGAACACGGGGCGTTCCGTCTCGGCCGCGAAGGACCCGAAGAGCCGGTCCCA
Source organism: Streptomyces sp. NPDC001732 (assembly GCF_053596315.1). NCBI lineage: Bacteria > Bacillati > Actinomycetota > Actinomycetes > Kitasatosporales > Streptomycetaceae > Streptomyces > Streptomyces sp. NPDC001732. Next base: position 207,289 of record NZ_JBSFFY010000008.1, on the reverse strand, counting down.
GACGATCAGGATGCCGCCGAAGTTCCGGTCCAGGTAGCCGCCCTGCGACGCGTGGTGCACCCGGTGGTGGGAGGGCGTGTTCAGCACGTACTCGAAGGGCCTGGGCAGCTTGTCTATGCGCTCGGTGTGCACCCAGAACTGGTAGACGAGGTTGGCCGACGAGCAGAAGGCGAGCGCGGCCGGGTGGACCCCGCAGGCGATCATCGGCAGGTAGAACGGCCAGGAGGTCAGCGACGTCCAGGGCTGGCGCAGCGCGGTGGAGAGGTTGAACTTCCGGCTGGAGTGGTGGACCACGTGGCAGGCCCAGAGGATCCGGATGACGTGGTGACCGCGGTGCGACCAGTAGTAGAAGAAGTCCTGCGCGAGCAGCATCAGCAGAACGGTCCACCAGAGCAGGGGGACGCGCAGCGGGGTCAGCTCGTAGACGGCGGTGTAGATCGCGACGACGGGCACTTTCCACAACAGGTCGAAGGCCAGGCTGCCCAGCCCCATGCTGATGCTGGTGACGGTGTCCTTCGTCTCGTACCCCTCGGTCTCCTCATCGGGGTGGAAGTGGTGGAGGGCCATTTCCAGGACGGTGAGCAGGACGAAGGCCGGTATGGACCAGAGCACTACATCGGGCAGGTTCGTCGGCATGCCAGCACCGTAGAGCCGCAGGTGGGCCGGGGACCAGACGTTGTTACCAACAAGTATGCAAGACGCTCTGTCAACAGTCTTTGGTGACTTCTGCCAACACGGTCGTCGTACGATCCCTGTGACCTGAGCCGCCCCGGGGAGGAAAAGCCGTGCAGGGTCTGGAAGTTGCGCTGGTTCGGCTCGCGACGACGGTCATCGGCACGGTGGCCAGGTCACTGGTCACGCCGAGGCCGGGGGCGGGCCTGGTTCCGGACCCGGTGCGTCCGCTCCCCCGCCCGGCGAAACCGGACCGGCTGGCGAAGGTGCTCGGCGGACGGCTGGCGGAGTCGTACGCCGGGATGCCCGAGCACGAGCGGCTGGCCGCCGTGGAAGCGGTACGGGACACCTTCGCGGGGGCGGGAGAGCTGACGGCGGACCGGCTGTTCGCCCTCGGCCTGGAGCCCGAGCGGCTGCGCGCCGAGCTGTCGGCGCCCGCCGCGGGCCTCTCGGAGCGTGCGGTCGAGCTGTACGAGGAGCTGCTCGGCCGGTGCTGCGCCCACGCCGTGGAACAGCTGACCGCCCAGCCGTCGTTCGCGGCGCGGGCGGCCGTGGAACAGACCCGCGCGACGGAACGGACGCGGGAGCTGGTGGAGGACGTACGGGAACGGGTGGGTCCGCGCCCGGACGCGGCGGCGTGGGCCTTCGAGCAGCGGTACGCGGAGTTCGTGGCCACGGCGCACGGCCGGATGGGCCTGTTCGGGCTGACGCTCGGGCGGACGGCGGCCGAGTGGCCGCTGGAGACGGCCTACATCAGCCTGACGGTGAGCGGGAGCGGTGCCCGGCAGAGCGGACTGGAGCACCCGGCCATGGTGACAGTCTCCGTCGAGCAGGCCCTGTCCGGGACGGACCGGCTGCTGCTGCGGGGCCCGGCCGGTTCGGGCAAGAGCACGCTGGTGCAGTGGCTCGCGGTGAACGCCGCCCGCCGTACGTTCGGCACCGACCTGACGGACTGGAACCGCTGTGTGCCGTTCGTCCTGCGCCTGCGCGCGTTCACCGCCCACGAGACCCTGCCCACGCCCGAGGAGTTCCTGCGCGCGGCCGGAGTACCCCTGCACGGCGCGGCACCCGCCGGCTGGGCGGACCGGCTGCTGACCGAGGGCCGTGCGCTGGTCCTGGTCGACGGGGTGGACGAGGTCCCGATGCGGCTGCGGCGGCGTACCGAGAAGTGGCTGAAGGACCTGATCACGGCGTACCCCCGGGCCCGGTACGTCGTCACGACCCGACCGTCCGCCGTCCCGGAGAGCTGGCTGTCCGGCTTCGGCTTCGAGGCGCACTCGCTGCTGCCGATGGAGCGGGACGACATCCGTGCCTTCATCGGGCACTGGCACGAGGCGGCGCGGGCGGAGTGCCTGTCCGACGACGAGCGGGCGCTGCTCGACACGTACGAGGGTTCGCTGCGGCGGGCCGTCGGCGCGCGCCGCGATCTGGGACGACTGGCCACCAACCCGCTGATGTGCGCCCTGCTGTGCGCGCTCAACCGGGACCGTCGGATGCAACTCCCTCGCGCCCGCAAGGAGTTGTACGACGCAGCGCTGGACATGCTGCTGGTGCGCCGGGACACCGAGCGGGAGATCACCGGTGTGGAGGGCGTGGACCTGACCCGCGAGGAGCAGACGGCGCTGCTGCAACGGCTGGCGTACTGGCTGATCCGCAACGGTCAGGTGGAGGCGGACCGCGAGGAGGCCGTCGCAATGGTGGCGGAGTGGCTGCGGGCAATGCCGCAGGTGCGGGGCACGGCGGAGCAGGTGTTCTCGCACCTGCTGATCAGGAGCGGACTGCTGCGCGAACCTGCCCCGGGCGCGGTGAACTTCGTGCACCGGACGTTCCAGGACTACCTGGGCGCGAAGGCCGCGGTGGAGGCGCGGGACTTCGGCATGCTGGTGCGCAACGCGCACGACGACGGGTGGGACGACGTCGTGCAGATGGCGGTGGGACACGCCCGGGTGGATGAACGGGCCGTACTGCTGAGCAAGTTGTTGCACCGTTCCGAGGAGGAGCCGGAGCACCGCCATCGCCTGGTACTGCTGGCAGCGGCGAGTCTGGACCATGCTCCGGAGCTGCATCCCGATGTACGCTCCGAGATTCAGGCGCGGACGGAGGAGCTGTTGCCGCCGCTGGCCCTCGAGGATGCCGACGGGCTCGCCAAGGCGGGCGAGTTGGTGCTGGACCTGCTGCCGAAGCCCGGCACCCTGAGCACCGGCACCGCGGCCGCGGTCGTACGGACGGCGTCACTGATCGGGGGAGATGCCGCATTCGAGGTGATGGTCGGGTTCAGGAAGGACGAGCGACCGGAGGTCTCCCGCCAGCTGGCCGAGGGCTGGAACGCCTTCGCAGCCGAGGAATACGCCCGGGAGGTGCTCTCCGCCAGTTCCTGGGCCACGTCGTATCTGTACGTACGCAGACCCGATCAGCTCGACGCACTGCATCACACGCGTCGCGCCCGGCGGATCCACGTGAGCGGCGACCATGCCGATCTCGACCCCCTGCTCCTGCTGGATGCCCCGGAAGCGCTCTTCCTGTACGACAACCAGGCGCTGACAGACCTCTCCGTCCTGGCCTCCATTCCCTCACTGACCGAGGTGGGGCTCAGCCTCTGTTCGCGGGTAAAGAACCTGAGCCCGCTGGCCGGCCCCGGGTTGAGGAGCCTCCTGCTGTACGAAATCAACCCCGATGTGTCCCTCGAGCCACTGCGCGACATGACGGGGCTCAAGGACTTCACGGCCCAGCACCCTTTGCTCATCGAGAGCGTGGGTGAACTGCCCCTCGGACCTCAACTCGTCAACCTCGGATTCTTCCGCCAGGCCCGGTATCTGAGTCTCGACGGCATCGAGCGCTGGCCGCACCTGGACTCGCTCACGGTGGGGGGCCGGACCCAGCTCCGCCAGTTGGAGCGGCACCCGTCCCTCTCCACGCTCACGGGGCTGGGAGTGCACGAGGTCGATCACTTCGACCCCCGGCTGATTCTCGCCCTCACCGGGCTGCAACGGCTCTCCCTGTTCCGTTGCGGCAGCGTCACCGATCTGGCTCCACTGCGCGAACTGCCCAACCTCACCTCGCTCCGGCTGAGTCACTGCGCCCAGGATGCTCCCCCGATCGATCTGAGCCCGCTGGCCGACGTCGAGCACCTCACTCTCACGCTGCTGGACGGCACCCGGGTCACCGGCATCGAGTCCTTCCCGCCCGAGCGGATCGTGCGGATCAGGTAGAGGCCGGAGCCCTCACACCCCCGTCGCCCCCAGCAACTCCCCCGCCCCGTAGGTGACCGCCATCGCCAGTGCTCCCCCGCCCATGTTCCGCAGCACCGCGGGTCCCGGTGCCGCCTCGCCCAGGCGGGCGCTCCACCAGCCGGTGCAGGCCAGTGCCGCCAGTACCGACAGCACGGTCACCGGCAGCCGCAGGGACGTCGGGGGCAGCACGATCGCCAGCAGCGGCAGCAGCGCGCCGACCGTGAACGCCAGGAAACTCGCGCCCGCCGCGTGCCACGGGTTCGTCAGCTCGTCCGGGTCGATGCCCAGCTCGACCACCGCGTGGGCACGCAGCGCATCGCGTTCGGTGAGCTGGAGGGCCGCCTCCCGGGCGACCTCGCGGCTCAGCCCCTTGTCCTCCAGCAGGCCCGTCAGCTCGACGAGTTCCGCCTCGGGGGCCTCCGTCAGCTCCTGCTTCTCCGTCGCCAGCGCGGCCATCTCCGAATCGCGCTGGGTGGAGACCGACACGTACTCGCCCACCGCCATCGACATGGACCCGGCCAGCAGCCCCGCCAGCCCGGCGGTGAGCAGGACGCCGCGGTCGGCGGTGGCACCGGCCACGCCGACGACCAGGCCCGCGGTGGAGACCACCCCGTCGTTGGCGCCGAGGACAGCGGCGCGCAGCCAGTTCAGCCGGGTGCCGAGCCCGTTGCCGTGCGGTTCGTCGTGCGTCCGGAAATCCGTCACCCGGGGATGGTCTCACCCCGTCCCCTCCCAGACGTGCGGAAACACAAGGGTGTAGGGGAAACCGGGGACGACCGCCAGAGGACGGCCGGACGGGGGGCCGGGCGGAGGGCCGGGCGGGGGCGACCGGAATAGGAGACTGTCAGTCGCGGCCCGTATTCTCTGTGACCATGCTCGACGACCGCCAGACCGCAGGACCGTGGCCGACCTCCTACCCGCAGGGGTACGCGGTCGTCGACGTGGAGACCACCGGGCTCGCCCGGGACGACCGGATAGTGTCCGCCGCCGTCTACCGTCTGGACGCCCGGGGCGACGTCGAGGACCACTGGTACACCCTCGTCAACCCGGAGCGCGACCCCGGGCCGGTCTGGATCCACGGACTGACCAGCGACGTCCTCGAAGGCGCTCCGCTCTTCCCGGAGATCGCCGCCCAGCTGTCCGAGCGGCTCACGGGCCGTGTCCTGGTCGCGCACAACGCGGCCTTCGACTGGTCGATGCTGGCCCGGGAGTACGCGCGGGCCGCGGTCCTCGCCCCCGTCCAGCAGCGCCTGTGCACCATCGCGCTCTCCAAGGAACTGCGGCTTCCGCTGCCCAACCACAAGCTGGAGTCGCTGGCCGCGCACTTCGGGGTCGTGCAGCAGCGCGCCCACCACGCCCTGGACGACGCCCGGGTCCTGGCCGAGGCGTTCCGGCCGAGCCTGCACGCGGCGGCGCGGAGCGGGGTGCGGCTGCCCCTGCTGGAGTGCCGGCCGCTGACCGAGTGGTCGGACTCCCCGGTCACCCCTCGGACCGGCTACCGGAGCCCGTACGGCCAGAGTTCCTGGCGCACCCCGCGCAAGCGCCCGGCGTGCCCGTATCCGAACCCCGGCCGGTACGAGAAGGACAAGCCCCTCAAGCAGGGCATGCGGGTGGCGTTCTCCGGCGACACCTCCATCGACCGCGAGTTGCTGGAGGACCGGGCCGTGGAGGCCGGGCTGCACGTGGCGACCAGTGTGTCCCGGCTCACCAGCCTGCTGGTGACCAACGACCCGGACGCGGCGACGTCGAAGACGGTGAAGGCCAAGTCGTTCGGCACCCCGATCCTGGACGAGAGCGCGTTCACCCATCTGCTGCGCGACGTGGCACCGGCCCCGGCGCGGCCGACCGCGCCGTCATCGGAGTGAACCGGCGGCGACTCGCCGCCCACCGCTCGCCCGCCGACGCCCGCGCGTCCGACCCTGTGGCGCATGGCACGTTGCGAGGTTTGCGGAAACGACTACGGCATGTCCTTCGAGGTGCACGCGCAGGGCGCGGTGCACGTCTTCGACTGCTTCTCCTGCGCCATCCACCGCATGGCGCCCATCTGTGAGCACTGCCGGGTCCAGATCATCGGGCAGGGCGTCGAGGTAGAAGGGCACTGGTTCTGCGGCGGTCACTGCGCCCGCGCCGAGGGGAAGGTGGGCATCATCGACAAGGTCTGACCACCGGCCGCCGCGCCCCCCTTCCCCGGCTGCCGCGTCCCCCTTCCCCGACCCCCTGCGCGAGGCACCCCACGACACAGTTGTACCGTCGTGGGGTGTACCGCTTCCTGTTGACCCGGCAGTGGCTGTTCCTCGCCCTCCTCGCCCTCGTCCTGATTCCCACGATGGTCGAGCTGGGTTTCTGGCAGCTGCACCGGCATGAGCACAAGGTCGCGCAGAACTCCCTGATCTCCCGCAACCTCAAGGCGAAGCCGGTCCCGGTCGCCTCGCTCACCTCTCCGGGTCACACGGTCCCGCGCTCCGACTACTGGCGGACGGTGACGGCCACGGGCACGTACGACCCCGCGCACCAGGTGGTCGTGCGCCGCAGGACCTCCGCCGACGACCGGGTCGGCTTCCACGTGCTGATCCCGCTCGACCTCAAGGGCGGCGGCACGGTCCTGGTCAACCGCGGCTGGGTGCCCTCCGCCGCGAGCCAGCGCGACTTCCCCGAGGTACCGGCCGTGCCCCGGGGCGAGGTGACCGTCACCGGGCGGCTCAAGGCCGACGAGACGACGGGCGCCAGCGGCATCAAGGACATCTCGGACCTGCCGGACCGCCAGGTGATGCTGATCAACAGCGCCCAGGAGGCCGAGCGGCTCTCCCGTCCGGTGCTCGGCGGCTACATCGAGCAGACCGCGCCCGAGCCGGTCGACGGCTCCCCGGAGCTGATCGGGTCCCCCGACGCCAGCTCGATCGGCCCGCACATGGCGTACGCCGTGCAGTGGTGGCTGTTCGCCGCCGGTGTCCCGGTCGGATTCGTGGTCCTCGCCCGCCGGGAGAAGCGCGACCGGGCCCAGGCGGCGGCCGAGGCCACGGCCGAAGCCATGGCCGAGGGGGAAGCCGCCTCCGCCCCGGAGAAGCCGGAGAAGCCCGAGAAGCCGGAGCCCGCGACGGCCTGACGCCGTGCCCGACGGGCGACGGCCGTGCGGAGTCGGCCTGCCCCCCGGGCGACCCCGGCGCCGGTGTTGCTTAACGGACCCCTGCTCCGGGAACACGCCAGAACGTGACCCCACGCATCGAGGACTACGCCCTCATCGGCGATCTCCAGACGGCCGCCCTGGTCGGCAGGAACGGTTCTGTCGACTGGCTCTGTCTGCCCCGCTTCGACTCGGGCGCCTGCTTCGCCGCCCTGCTCGGCGACGAGGAGAACGGCCACTGGCGGATCGCCCCGAAGGGCGCGGAGACCTGCACCCGGCGCGGTTACGTGGACGGCTCCCTCGTCCTGGAGACGTTCTGGGAGACCCGTACCGGCACGGTCAAGGTCACCGACTTCATGCCGCAGCGCGATCGGGAACCCGAGGTCATGCGGATCGTCGAGGGCATCAGCGGCAGCGTCGACATGAGCTCGGTGATCCGGCTGCGCTTCGACTTCGGCTCGGTCGTGCCCTGGGTGCGGCGCTCGCAGGGGCACCGGGTGGCGGTCGCGGGACCGGACTCGGTCTGGCTGCGCAGCGAACCGCCGGTCAAGACCTGGGGGCAGCAGTTCTCCACCTGCTCGTCGTTCACCGTGGCGGGGGGCGAGAAGGTGGCGTTCGTCCTGACCTGGCACCCCTCGCACTCGCCCCGCCCCGATCTCGTCGACCCGTACCGGGCCCTGGAGAGCACCCTGGCCGACTGGGCCGAGTGGTCCTCGCGGTGCAGGTACCGGGGCCCGTACCGGGAGGCGGTGGTCCGCTCGCTGATCACGCTGAAGGCGCTCACCTTCGCACCGACCGGCGGCATCGTCGCGGCCCCCACCACCTCGCTGCCGGAGGAGATCGGCGGCGTACGGAACTGGGACTACCGCTTCTGCTGGCTGCGGGACTCCACGCTGACCCTCGGCGCCCTCGTCTCGGCCGGGTACCTGGAGGAGGCCGCGGCCTGGCGGGACTGGCTGCTGCGGGCGGTCGCCGGGGACCCCGCCGACCTCCAGATCATGTACGGCCTCGCGGGCGAGCGCCGGCTGCCCGAGGCGGAGCTGCCCTGGCTGCGCGGGTACGAGAACTCCTCCCCGGTCCGGATCGGCAACGCGGCGGTCCGCCAGCGCCAGCTCGACGTCTACGGGGAGGTCATCGACTCCCTGCGGCTCGCGCGCGAGGCGGGTCTGGACGACAAACCGCACGCCTGGAACCTGCAACTGAGCCTGCTCGGCTTCCTGGAGTCCACCTGGCGCGAACCGGACGAGGGCCTCTGGGAGATCCGCGGCCCGCGCCGCCACTTCGTGCACTCCAAGGTCATGGCCTGGGTCGCCGCGGACCGTGCCGTGCGTACTTTGGAGCAGAACCCCTCGCTGGCCGGCGACGCCGACCGGTGGCGGGCCATGCGGGACGCCGTGCACCGGGAGGTGTGCGAGAAGGGGTTCGACCCGGGGCGGAACACCTTCACGCAGTCCTACGGCTCCCGGGAGCTGGACGCCGCGACGCTGCTGATCGCCCGGACCGGTTTCCTGCCGCTGGACGACCCCCGGCTGATCGGGACGGTCGACGCGGTCCGGGCCGAGCTGGGCAGCGGCTGTCTGGTCCGCCGCTACAGCACGGACGGGATCTCTGTCGACGGACTGCCCGGCACCGAAGGGGCCTTCCTGGCCTGCTCGTTCTGGCTGGCCGACGCCCTGCGCCTGACCGGGCGCGCCGAGGAGGCCGAGGAACTCTTCCGGCAGCTGCTGGAACTCCGCAACGACGTGGGGCTGCTTTCCGAGGAGTACGACACCGTCAAGCGGCGCCAACTCGGCAACTTCCCGCAGGCGTTCAGTCACATCGGCCTGGTGGGCACCGCCGTGGCACTGGCCGGGCAGGACACCCTGGAGACCGACACGGCAGGATAGGGCCATGGATCTTGGACTGAAGGACCGTGTGTACATCGTCACCGGGGCGACCCGGGGGCTGGGCAACGCCACCGCCAGGGCGCTGGCCGACGACGGCGCACGGGTGATCGTCACCGGACGGGACGAGAAGCGCGTCGAGAAGGCCGCCGCCGAGCTGGGGCCGGACGCGATCGGCCTCGTCGCCGACAATGCCGACCCCGACTCCGCCCGGCGTCTGGTGGACGCGGCGCACGAGCGGTTCGGGCGGCTCGACGGCATCCTCATCAGCGTCGGCGGGCCCGCGCCCGGTTTCGTCGCCGACAACACCGACGAGCAGTGGCAGTCGGCCTTCGAGTCGGTGTTCCTGGGCGCGGTGCGGCTGGCCAGGACCGCGGCGGCCGCGCTGGGCGAGGGCGGGGTCATCGGCTTCGTGCTCTCCGGCTCCGTGCACGAGCCGATCGCCGGGCTGACCATCTCCAACGGGCTGCGCCCCGGCCTGGCGGGCTTCGCCAAGTCCCTGGCCGACGAGCTGGGGCCCCGGGGCATCCGGGTGGTGGGGGTGCTGCCGGCCCGGATCGACACGGACCGGGTCCGCGAACTGGACGCGCTCTCGGGCGACGCGGAGGCCTCCCGTGCCGCCAACGAGGCACGCATCCCGCTGCGGCGCTACGGCACGCCGGAGGAGTTCGGGCGGACCGCGGCGTTCCTGCTGTCGCCTGCGGCGTCGTATCTGACGGGCGTCATGGTGCCGGTCGACGGCGGCTCCCGGCACGGCTTCTGAACCGGGGCCCGTCCCCTGCCCGGTCGTCGGCCGGAACCGTCCGCCGGCCGGGCAGGGGACGGGCTACGGCCGTGGAGGGGACGGGGACGGGCGACGACCGGGGAGGACTTGGGCGGCAGCCGTCAGCTCACCCGCTCCGCCCGGTGCCCGACCGCCCGCAGCCGCACCTCGGCCGGAAGTTCGGCCAGCCCCGCCGATTCCCGTGCGTGGGCCAGCGCCTCGTCGGTGAGGCGGCCGAGCGTCTCGTCGGGCGCCGCGTGCGGCTCCATCCGCAGGCGGACCCTGACGTGCGGCGCGCCGCGTCGGCCGGTCAGCGCGACCCGGGCGCGGGCCACCCCGTCCAGGGTCCCCGCCTCGTCGGCGAGCACCCCTTCCAGGGCCCGGCCCCGCAGCCGGGCCCCCTCGCCGTCGCCGCTGTCCACCAGCACCTCGGCGAGCCGGGCGCGGCGCAGCTGGGCCAGGAACCACCACAGGGCCAGGACGACCACGACGGCGAGGACCGCGATGACCGTCGGCCACCACCAGCCCTGGCCGCGCCAGCGGTCCCGGTCGGCCGTGCTGAGCAGCACGTCGTTCCTGCCGTGCCAGGGCCACCAGGACGGCACGGAGAGGTCGAGCCCGGCGGCGAGCACCGCACCGCCGCCGCAGAGCAGCACCAGTCCGGCCAGGCCGAGCAGTACCCGGTTGACAATCCCGATCAACGGGCTCACCCCTTCTTCGTGGGTCGGCGGACGTGCACGGACAGGCGCGGCGGCCTGGCCAGCCCCAGTTCCCCGACGGCGGCTTCGAGCACGGTGTCCAGATCGGCCCGTACGTCGTCGAGTTCCCGGAAGTGCGACACGGCGCGCACCACCGCCCGGCCGCGGCCCGCCCGGACCCGTACCGACTGCACACCGGCCACCTCGACGGCGCGGTCGCGCAGGACCAGGGCGGCCGCGGACCGGTCGAGGGCGGCCCGGACGCCGGGGCGGTCGCGGCGCATCGGCAGCAGGGCGCGGAGTCCGGGGGTGAGGGCCAGCACGAGAAGCCAGAGGCCGATCACCACGGCGAGGGCCGCGGCGGCGCGGATCCAGATGTTCTCCAGCGGGCGGGTGGCCAGTTCGTCGGCCAGCACCCGGCGCCATCGCATCGCCGGGTGGTCGGTCCGTACCGCCGCCACGTCGTAGAGCAGCAGGCCGGTGCCGCCGAGGACCACCAGGGCGAGGAGCGCCGCGGGGACGCGGCGCGCGGACCAGAAGCGGCCCGCCCCGGCGCCGCCGTCCCGCCGCGCGGGCACCGGATCGTGCGCGGCGGACGAGGAGGACGGGGAGGACGGGGCGGGTCCGAGCCCGTTGCCCTGTCCGGCGGGGTCGGCCGCGTTGCCTTGTCCGGCAGGACCGGCCGCGTTGCCTTGTCCGGCAGGACCGGTGGCATTCCCTTGCCCGGCGGGGTCGGGGGCGGGCAGGGGGCGCGTACGGTGCTCCGGGTCCCGGGGCTCGCTCATCGGGTCCTCCCCTGTGCCGCGGCGCCCACTCCCACCGGGTGCAGGCGCTCGACCTGTACGGCCACCTCGGGCACGTCCATCCCTGCCAGCTCCCTCACCCGCTCGACCACGCGCCGACGCACCCCGCCGCACTGGCGGCCGATGTCGGAGGGGTAGCGGAGTTCCAGGGTCACCCGCACCCGGGCGGTGTCCCGGTGCACGGTGACCGTGGCGCGCGGGGCGGCGCCCTCCTCCGGCGGTTCCTCGACCGCCTCCTTCGCCGCCTGTGCGGCGATCTTCGCGACCACCCGGTCGGCGATCCGGGTCTCCCCGCGTTCACCGGCGGGGATCCGGTGGCTCACCCCCGACGCCGCCGTCATCGCCGTCGGTCGCCGCGCTCGCGGCTCCGGAAGAAGTCGCCGAATTCCAGATCGCCCTCCACGAAGCGGCCGACGACAAAGCCGATCGCTCCCAACGCGGCCACCAGCAGGAAGGCCCCGAATCCGCCGAAGTAGCCGGCGAATCCGAGCGCCATGCCGGCCACCATGCCGATCGCTGCCATGCTCATCGTGCGCTCCTCAATCGTCTCGTGCCGGAGACCTACTGGAGACGTGGCTCGGGCTGCTCTTCGTCGGCCTCGTCGGGCAGCTTCACGTCGCTCACCGCGATGTTGACCTCGACGACCTCCAGCCCGGTCATCCGCTCGACCGCGGCGACCACGTTCTCCCGCACGTCACGGGCGACATCGGCGATCGAGACGCCGTAGTCGACGACGATCTCCAGGTCGAGAGCGGTCTGGGACTCGCCGACCTCCGCCTTCACCCCACGGGTGACGGACTTGCCCCCACCGGGCACCCGGTCGCGCACCGCGCCGAACGTGCGCGACAGACCGCTGCCCATCGCGTGGACGCCGGCCACGTCACGGGCCGCCATTCCCGCGATCTTCTCGACCACGCCGTCGGCGATGGTGGTACGGCCACGGGTGGCGGGGGCTCCCCCGCCGCGCTTGACGAGCGGACTCGATTCCCTGTCGTGGCTCTCGGGCCGGTTCCGCTGTGTGGTGTCGGTCATCGCCACTCTTCCCTTCGGGGATTATTTGTACCTCTTTGCCCACATTAAGCGGGGTTGACCTGTCCTGCGCCGTAGATACGGCAGGCTGAGGAGATGACGACGGGTGATGGCCCGCACAGGGCGGACGGATGGACGGCGACGGTCAGGCAACGGCTCGGCCTCGGGCGGCTGCTCCCACTGGGCGGCCCGCCCGACGGGGCCTGGATCGCCGAGCGGGCGGCGGTCGCGGTGCTGCGCGTGGCGGTGGCCGGGCAGGAGCCCGGCGCGGTGCTCGGCAGGCTCCGGATCGCGGTGGCCGACCCGGATTCGGCCCCGGCACCGGAGGTGGAACCGCCACCGAGCGCGCTGCCGCCGGGGCCGTTGCGAATCGAGGCGACCGTGTCGGCCGTGTCCGGCCGACCGCTGCCGGCCGTCGCCGACGCACTGCGTTCGGCCCTGCTCACGGCGGCCGGGAACCGGCTGGGCCTGGTGGTGGCGGAGGTGGACATCCGGGTGACGGAGCTGCTGGACACGCCACCCGAACAGGCGCCCCCCGTACCGGCCGAGGTGCGCGGGGCGCAGGCGGAGGGGGTCGCTGGGAGGGCCGCCGCCGAGGTCCCGGGAGTGGCGACGCTGACCCGGGCACTGGGGCACCCGGTGCACACGGGCCCGGGGCGGGTGCGGGTCGAGCTGGCGACGGACCCGGCGCACCGGGCACTCGACGTGGCACGCGCCGTGCGGGGCGCGGTGGCGGACGCGGTGGAGGGGCGCCCCTCGGTCGCGGTACTGGTCACCGCGGTGGTGGAACAGGACCGGGTGACGGGACAGGGCTGAACGCCGGACGGACCCCGGGCCGGGCCCTTCGCCGAAGAACTGCTCCGGCATCGCCGACTCCGGCCCCGGAGCCGGAACCCCCTTCGCCGACGGCCTGCCGCATCCCGGACCGGTGTTCGCAGCCACCCGGGACCGACGCGGAACCACCGGCCGGGATCGACGGCCGGGACCGACACACGGAACCGGCGGACGAAGCCGACGACCGGAACCGGCGGACGGAATCGACGAGCCGCGCCCACGGGCGGGAACGACCTGCGAAATCCACGCGCGGGAGCGACCTGCGGAGTCGGCGGGCGGGACCGGTCCGGTCGGTCGGCCGACCGACCGCGGGTCCGCGGGGTCAGTCGGTGATGCCTGCCAGGTCGCGCAGTCGGCGACCCTGCGCAGCGCGTTCGGCGACGCGCTGCTCCTCGTAACCGCGCGAGACGGCACCGCCCAGCAGCGCCTTGGTCTCCACGACCGCGTCGCGCGGGGCGGCCAGCAGCGCGCCGGCCAGGTCGCGGGCCGCGCCGTCCAGTTCACCGGCGGGGACCACGAGGTTGGCCAGGCCCGTGCGCTCGGCCTCCTCCGCGTACACGAAGCGGCCCGTGGCGCAGATCTCGAGCGCGCGGGCGTACCCCACCAGGTGCACCAGGGGGTGCGTGCCGGTGAGGTCGGGAACCAGGCCGAGGCTGGTCTCGCGCATGGCCAACTGCACGTCCTCGGCGACGATCCGCAGATCGCAGGCGAGGGCGAGCTGGAAGCCGGCGCCGATCGCGTGCCCCTGGACGGCCGCGATCGACACGATGTCGTTGCGGCGCCACCAGGTGAACGCCTCCTGGTACTCGGCGATGATCGCGTCGAGCTCGTCCTGCGGGCCGCGCGCCATGTCGAGGAAGGACGGCTCGCCGTCGAACCCCTCGGGGGTGAACGCCTGCCGGTCGAGACCGGCGGAGAACGACTTGCCCTCGCCGCGGAGCACGACGACCCGCACGCTGCCGGGCAGCGCCCGCCCGGCCTCCGTCAACGCCCGCCACAGAGCGGGAGACTGGGCGTTGCGCTTGGCCGGATTGGTGAGGGTCACCGTGGCGACCGCGTCGTCGACGGTGAGTCGTACGCCGTCCTTGTCGAGCACGGGGTCGAGCGAGGTCATGGGGCGCCTCCGGATCTGTTCGGTCAGCTTGTCGAGCCAAGTGACTGAACAGTAACCACCCGATCGACCTCACGATCGACCGGGTGGCCACCGTCGAAAACGGTGAGCCCCGGGACGGCCGCACGACCCGTCCCGACCGCCGGTGGCCGTCAGGCCGCGGCGGCCTTCTTGCCCCGTGTCGCTCCGCCGCGTCCCCGCAGCGTGACTCCGGATTCGCTGAGCATCCGGTGGACGAATCCGTAGGAGCGGCCGGTTTCCTCGGCCAGCGCCCGGATGCTCGCACCGGAGTCGTACTTCTTCTTCAGGTCTGCCGCGAGCTTGTCGCGCGCGGCGCCGGTCACCCGGCTGCCCTTCTTCAGAGTCTCGGCCACCCGTGCCTCCTCATGGGAAGTGCGCTCTGGACTCTCATGATCACCCCTCGGAAGCTTCCTGGCCACCCATTCGGCAAGGTCCGTGCGACCGGATTGCCGTCCGGGGAGCGGGGCCACGCGACCGGAATCCCTTGTTCCGTGGGGCTGTGGTGGCGGGTGGGGCGAGGTTCGGGGCGAATCGGCAGGTCAGGGCCGCACGGGTTTTCCCGGCTCCGAATGGGTGCGTCCGGCAGGTATCCGCCGGACACCGCACCGGGGTACGAGACGCCATCACACAGATGATGGATCACGCATGGGCCGAATGATCCAGACGGAGTGGATCAAACATGCGGCGGGCCGGTTCAGGCCAGCGCGACCAGGTCCTGGTAGTCCGCGCCCCACAGGTCCTCGACACCGTCCGGCAGCAGGATGATGCGCTCCGGCTGGAGGGCCTCGACGGCTCCCTCGTCGTGCGTCACGAGGACGACGGCGCCCTTGTACGTGCGCAGCGCGCCGAGGATCTCCTCGCGGCTGGCCGGGTCGAGGTTGTTCGTCGGCTCGTCCAGGAGCAGCACGTTGGCGGAGGAGACCACCAGGGTCGCCAGCGCGAGCCGGGTCTTCTCGCCACCGGAGAGGACCCCGGCGGGCTTGTCGACGTCGTCGCCGGAGAAGAGGAAGGAGCCGAGGGTCTTGCGGACGTCGACGAGGTCGAGATCGGGCGCCGCGGAGCGCATGTTCTCCAGGACGGTGCGGTCCGGGTCCAGGGTCTCGTGCTCCTGGGCGTAGTAGCCGAGCTTGAGGCCGTGACCCTGGATGATCTGGCCAGTGTCGGGCTCCTCGGCGCCGCCGAGGAGCCGGAGCAGGGTGGTCTTGCCCGCGCCGTTGAGGCCGAGGATGACGACCCGGGAGCCCTTGTCGATGGCGAGGTCGACGTCGGTGAAGATTTCGAGCGAGCCGTAGGACTTGGAGAGGCCCTCCGCCATCAGGGGGGTCTTCCCGCACGGCGCGGGCTCGGGGAAGCGCAGCTTGGCGACCTTGTCGGCGACGCGGACCGCCTCCAGGCCGGAGAGCAGCCGCTCGGCGCGCTTGGCCATGTTCTGCGCGGCGACGGTCTTGGTGGCCTTGGCGCGCATCTTGTCGGCCTGCGAGTTGAGGGCCGCGGCCTTCTTCTCGGCGTTCTGCCGTTCGCGCTTGCGGCGCTTCTCGTCGGCCTCGCGCTGCTGCTGGTAGAGCTTCCAGCCCATGTTGTAGACGTCGATCTGCGAGCGGTTGGCGTCGAGGTAGAAGACCTTGTTGACGACCGTCTCGACGAGCTCGACGTCGTGGGAGATCACGATGAAGCCGCCGCGGTAGGTCTTGAGGTACTCGCGCAGCCAGACGATCGAGTCGGCGTCGAGGTGGTTCGTCGGCTCGTCGAGCAGCAGGATGTCGGCGTCCGAGAACAGGATGCGGGCCAGCTCGACGCGGCGGCGCTGACCGCCGGAGAGCGTATGGAGCGGCTGGCCGAGCACCCGGTCGGGCAGGCTGAGCGCGGCGGCGATGGTGGCGGCCTCGGCCTCGGCGGCGTATCCGCCCTTGGTGAGGAACTCCGTCTCCAGGCGCTCGTACTTCTTCATCGCCTTCTCGCGGGTGGCGCCCTTGCCGTTCGCCATCCGGTCCTCGTTCTCCCGCATCCTGCGCAGGATCGCGTCGAGGCCGCGGGCGGAGAGGATGCGGTCGCGGGCGAGTACGTCGAGGTCGCCGGTGCGGGGGTCCTGCGGGAGGTAGCCCACCTCGCCGGAGCGGGTGATGGCGCCGCCGGCCGGGCTGCCCTCACCGGCGAGGCACTTGGTGAGGGTGGTCTTGCCTGCTCCGTTGCGGCCGACGAGGCCGATGCGGTCACCCTTGGCGATACGGAAGGAGGCGGACTCGATGAGAACTCGGGCACCGGCGCGCAGCTCGATGCCGGAAGCGGTGATCACGGTAAAACTCCGGGGCGGTAGGACGGCGGACGGGGCGACTACAGAGATTCGACTCGACGCCGTCACTCATGCACAAGGAGAATTGCCATACGGGCCATTCTACTGGGGTGTGCAACTGCTTTTCCGCCCGCACCCGTGGCCCTCGCCGCGCCCCGCCCGGTGTCGCCGCCCCGCTCCACCGCGCGACGGAAAAGGGCGTCACCGGGTGAACCGCCCGATACTCGACGGAGGCGGCGAGGCCGGAGCGGAGGGCGGCGCCCATGCAGTTCGACGACGACGCCGGTCTGGACACGTCCGAGGTCCAGGACGGGCGCGGCCGTCGCATCCCGGGCGGGCGGGGCCACCGTGGGCGGCGGCATCGTCGGACACCACGTGCAGGACCTGATGGGGACGCTGGAGCGGTCGCAGGACGGGCGGACCGGCGCGGACAGCAACGCGGTCGGCGTCGAGCTGCAGGCGGACTGCTACGCCGGGGTCTGGGCGCACCACGCGACGACCACCCCGGACGAGTCGACCGGGCGGCCGTTGATCACCTCGCTGACGCGGGCGGACGTCCGGGACGGGTTCGACGCGGCGGCCGCGGTCGGCGACGACCGGATCCAGGAGAAGTTCCAGGGCCGGGTCACGCCGGAGTCCTGGACGCACGGCTCGGCGGCGCAGCGGCAGCAGTGGTTCACCACCGGCTTCCGCAGCGGCGACATGGCCGCCTGCGACACCTTCCGCTGAGCACCGGCGGGGCCGTTGCCGGTGGCCGGGCCGTTGTCGGTGGTCGATGGAAGACTGAGACGCAGATCACAGAAATCGGGGCAGGGCGGCACGGAAAGGGGTGAACGTCATGGCAGGCGCACCGGCCGGCGTTCCGACGATCTATCCGGCGATTCTGTACGACGACGCGAGAGCGGCGATCAGAACGCTGACGGAGGGGCTCGGCTTCACCGAGGAGGCGGTGTACGAGGGCGCGGGCGGTCAGGTCCTCCACGCCGAACTGTCCTGCGGGAACGGCAGGGTGATGCTGGGGTCCAAGGGCCGCGCGGGCGTCTTCGCCGAGGCGATGCGGGACTCGGGCCCCGTCGGGGTCTACGTCGTGGTGGACGAGGTCGACGCGCACCACGCACGGGCCGTGGAGCACGGGGTGGAGATCCTGATGCCGCCCACCGACCAGGACTACGGCTCGCGCGACTACACGGCGCGGGACGCCGAGGGCAATGTGTGGACCTTCGGGACGTACGCGCCGGGGTCGGCGGACTGATCCCCGGACCGCCCCGGGCGGGCGAACGGAACCGGGGCCGGGGTTTTTGAAGACGGGGCGGCCCGCCCGTGCTCCACGGGCCGGGCGCGGCACACCGGGGTCACGCGCCCCCGGTGTGCACCTGGAACGCAGCCCGGCGCACCGCCTTGGCCAGTGCGGGGTCGGGGTGCGCGGCGGCCAGCGCCACCAGCACCTGCACGGTGCGCGGATGGCCGACGGCCCGCACCTCGTCCAGCAGCGCCGGGACCGTGCCCTGGACGGCCGAGTCGAGGTGACGGACCAGCAGCCCGGTCTCGCCGTGGTCGGCGACGGCCGCCGCGGTGTCGACCCAGAGCCAGGTGGCCTCCTCCCGGCTGAGGACGTCCTGGGCGTCCTCGGGGTCGGCCCCGTCGTACTCGGCCAGCCAGAGCAGCGCGTAGGGGCGCAGCGAGGGGTCGGTAGCGACGGCGCGCACCTCGGGCTCGGCGGGGGCGCCGACGACCCGGAGCGCCTCGAAGGAGAGCCCGCGCAAAAGCGCGTCCTCGCCGCGGGCGACGGCGAGGAGTTCGGCGACGGCGCTGCCGACGGGGCGGGCGGCCAGCCAGGCGCGGTACTCGTCGCGGGCCGGGCCGGGGGTGAGCCGGGCGCAGCCGAGCAGCATGTCGGCGGCGGACTGCTCGATGTTCCCGGCCGGGCTCTGGGCCGCGACGCAGATCTGCTCCAGCTTGACCCAGACCGCCCAGTTGCCGAGCGGGGTGAGGGTGGCGTGTCCGGCGCCGAGGGTGAGGGCGCCGACGGCGGCCAGTCCCTCCAGGGCCCAGTCCAGCAGGGCGGCGGGGTCGGCGGGAGGGGCGGCCTCGGCCGGTACGGGCAGCGGCTGCGGCCCGTACGGCACCTCGCAGCGTTCCTCGCGGAGTTCCGCGACGCGCTGGCCGAGCAGGTCCAGCAGGGCGGGCACGGTGACCGGGCCCGCCGAGAGCTGGAGGAGGGAGAGCACCTGCGGCACGGCCTCGACGGCCTCGGCGACCGCGGTGGACTCGATGTCCTCGGGTGCCGGGTGGACGAGCGACCAGGCGTCGAACAGCGCCACCCAGCCGCGCAGGACGGCGGAGTCGTCGCGGTCCCAGGCGCGCAGCCGCCAGCCGGGGCGCGCGGTGTCGCCGTGCAGTTCGACGAGACCGGCGAGCCTGGCCCGGTCCCAGCCGGAACGGATCTGGGCCGGGGACAACTCCAGGGCCGCCGCGGCCCGTTCGAGGGCCTGGGCGGCGAGCGGTGGCGCGCCGGGAATCGCGCCGTCGGCCGCCCAGCGGGCGATCCGTACGGCATCGGCGAGAACCGTCCTGGCCTGGCGGGCCAGTTCGGACCGGGGCGGGGTGCCCTCCGGTGGTCGGGGGGCGGGCCTGGTGCGCCGGGTGGTCACTGCCTTGCGAGCGGTGGCAAGGGGTCGCGGGCGGACAAGTCGCAGCCTGGAGTCGCGCGGGGTACGGGACGTCACGGGAGCAGTCTTGCTCCTGACCGCCCGAAAGCCCAAACGGAGTCCGGATTCCCGGTGAAGGAGGTGACGGGCCGGATCGGGAACCAATCGGCCGATCCCGCGCATCGGGTCACATCAAGGGCGTCAGGAAACGGCGCAGCACCTCTTCGTAACGGTCCGGGTCGGCGTTCCACATCGCCGCGTGCGGGGCCTGCTCCACGGTGTGCAGGGCGATCAGGTCCGGGCGGCGGGCGGCGAGGTCGCGGGACGGCTGCCAGGGGGCCAGCCGGTCGTCCGGTCCGTGGAAGATCACGGTCGGGGCGCGCAGGGACGGGGCGAGGGCGCCGTCGAGGAGCCGGGCGCCGTGCAGTCCGGTCTGGCCCTGGGCGGCGCGGACGGCGAGCGGCAGCAGCGCGGCGGGGACCCCGCGGGCGGCGGCGAGGGAGCGCAGCGTGGTGGCCCAGTCCAGGACCGGGGAGTCGAGGACGAGTCCGCAGATCCGGTCGCGGAGCGCGGAGTTGACGGCCGCGTGCAGCGCCATGGAGGCGCCGGTGGACCAGCCGTGCAGGACGACCTTCTCGGCTCCGTACCGCACGGCGAAGCGGATCGCGGCGTCCAGGTCGCGCCACTCGGATTCGCCGAGATGGGCGAGGCCGTCGGGGGAACGGGGGGCTCCGGTGTCGCCGCGGTAGGCCAGGTCGAGGACGGGCAGACGCAGGTCGTGCAGGAATCCCATGAGGTTCATGGGGTGTTCCCTGGTGGTGCCGAGGCCGTGCACGGTGATGACCCAGGTGTCGCGGGGGCCCGGCAGGAACCAGGCGGGCAGGGCGCCGAGTTCGCCGGGGATCTCGACCTCCTCGTGGCCGAGGCCGAGGGCGGACCGGGGGTCGCCGCTGTGCAGTTGCGGGGTGATGCGGACCTTGTCGCCGGGTTCCAGGCTGCCCCGGCTGACGCGTTCCAGTCTGCGGACGACGGTGTCGGGGGCGTGGGGGGCGTTCTCGATCACCGGGCCGACGACGGCGTGGACGTCCTTGCTCATCAGGCCGTACGTGCCGGGGCGCAGCGCGGCGAAGGAGCGGGTCAGGGTGACCTGTCCGGCCGCCGTGGCGTGCACGGTGAGTCTGCGGTCGGCGGGCAGCGGCCGTCCGGACGGTGCCCTGAGGGCGGCGTCGCTGGCGTACCGGCCGGCCGCGACCGCTGCCGCACCGATGCCGAGGATGGTGGTGACGGCTGCTGCCGTAACTGTTGCCGGGCGCACCGCTTCAGTGTCGTGGGGCGCGCGGCGCCGTGCCAGCGGACGGGGCCGTCCGGGTCCGAGCGGGGCAGGTCCGGGCCTTCCGGGTCCGGGCGGGACGGACCCGGAAGGAATGGGTCCGGGCAGGGCGGGGCGGGCCCGGACGGGGCGGGCCGGGCGTGGTGGGTCAGGCCGGTTGTCCGTATCCCTTGAACGCCTCCTGGACGTCGCTCAGCTGGGCCGGGGAGAGCAGGTTCGGGGTGCGGCCGGGGACGGAGCTCGCGGCGAGCCAGAGCCGGCAGAGCCATTCCAGCTGGGCGGTGCGGTCGTACGCCTCGTCCAGGGTGGCCCCGTAGGTGACCGTGCCGTGGTTCTGGAGCAGGCAGCCCGTGCGGTCCCGCAGCGCGGTGAGCATGTTCGCGGCGAGTTCGTCGGTGCCGTAGCGGGCGTAGGCCGCGACCCGGACGGTCCCGCCGAGCATGGCGGCGGCGTAGTGGACCGGCGGGACCTCGGGGACCAGGGTGGAGACGGCCGTGGCGTGCACCGCGTGGGTGTGCACGACGGCGGACGCGTCGGTGTTCCGGTAGACCGCGAGGTGGAACGGGAGTTCGCTGGTCGGGGCCAGTTCGCCCAGGACGCGGTTGCCCGCCAGGTCGACACCGACGGCGTCCCGGGGGCCGAGCCGGTCGTACGGCACCCCGCTCGGTGTGACCAGGACCGTGTCGCCGACCCGGGCCGACACGTTTCCCGAGGTCCCGACGACGAGGCCCTCGGCCGCCGTCCTGCGGGCGGTGGCGACGACACCGTCCCAGGCCCGCCCGATCGCGTCCCGCTGCTGCTCGCTCATGCGCCGATCCTGTCAGCCCGGAGGGCGGAGGAACATGCGATCGGCCGGGACGGACGCGGCGGGGCCGGTCGATGGCCGGTTCCTTGTCCCCTGGGGCGGCGGGGCGCGGCCCGGGGACGGCCTCGTCGGAGCGACGGATTCCGGGCATGCGGGGAGCCGGTCCGCCGAGGGCCCGCGCGCACCGCCCCGCCGACCGCGAGGGCCTCCTCGCCGAAGCCGGAGGACCCCCTCGCCGGAGACAAACGGAATGATGCCGCTCCGCTTGGCAACACCACAGCGCCCTGTCCAGTTCACCTTCCGTTCACCCAGGTTGCCTACGGTCCACCTACCAATGACGTCGAACGATTGCCTGGGTAAATGGAACACATCACGCTGCTCCTCGCGATTGTGATCGTGACAGCTCTAGTGTTCGATTTCACGAACGGTTTCCACGACACCGCGAACGCGATGGCGACGACCATCTCGACCGGTGCTCTCAGACCGAAGACAGCGGTGGCCATGTCCGCCGTTCTCAACCTCGTCGGCGCGTTCCTGTCGGTGGAGGTCGCCAAGACGATCTCCGGCGGGATCATCAACGAGGACGGGCTGCGAACAGAAGTGATCTTCGCGGCACTCGTCGGCGCCATCCTGTGGAATCTGCTGACCTGGCTGGTCGGACTGCCGTCCAGCTCCTCGCACGCCCTGTTCGGCGGTCTGATCGGCGCGGCCGTCATGTCGGCCGGCTGGTCCTCCGTCAACGGCGGCACCGTCGTCACCAAGGTGCTGCTCCCCGCGGTCGCCGCCCCGATCGTCGCCGGGCTGGCCGCGCTGCTGGCCACCAGGCTGACGTACCGGATCGGCGGGAAGATCCGCAACGACGCCCAGGAGAAGGCCACCGCCAAGGGCTACCGCGCCGGTCAGATCGCCTCGGCCGGACTGGTCTCCCTCGCCCACGGCACCAACGACGCGCAGAAGACCATGGGCATCATCACCCTGGCCCTGGTCACCGGCGGCGTCCTGAACCCCGGCTCCAACCCGCCGGTCTGGGTGATCGTGTCCGCCGGCATGGCCATCGCCCTCGGCACCTACCTGGGCGGCTGGCGCATCATCCGCACCATGGGCAGCGGCCTCACCGACCTCAAGCCGCCGCAGGGCTTCGCCGCCCAGACCAGTGCGGCCACGGTCATCCTGGCCTCCTCGCACCTCGGCTTCTCCCTCTCCACCACCCAGTCCTGCTCCGGCGCCGTGATGGGCGCGGGCCTCGGCCGGCAGGGCGGTGTGGTCCGCTGGTCCACCGCCACCCGGATGTTCGTCGCCTGGGGCCTGACCCTCCCGGCCGCCGGTCTGGTCGGCGCGGGCGCGGAGCTCCTCACCAAGCAGGGCACCTGGGGTGTCGTGGTCGTCGCGGCGCTGCTGGTCGTGGGTTCCGGCTCGATCTGGCTGATCTCGCGCCGCAAGCCGGTCGGCCACGGCGACGTCGCCCCGTCGGACGCCGAGGTCGAGCCCGCGGGCGTGGTCACCACGGCCATCGCCGCCGTCAGCCCGCCGCCCACCCTGGCCCAGGCACCGGCCCAGAACCTCATGACCACCATTCCGGCCCCGGCCGGATCCACCCAGGACCCGGCGCGACCCGCCACCGTCTGAGCGGGCCCTCCAGGCCGGCCGTCTAAGGATTCAGCATGAAAATCGACTGGGCAGCCCTCGGTTCCGTGTTCGGCGTCTCCCTCGTGGTCACCGTCGCTCTGGTGGGCCTCTTCACCCTCGGCATCGTCGGCCTCTCCAAGCAGGCCGAACCGGCGGCCCAGGGCGGCTCCGGCGGCTCGCTGCTGCTGGCCCGCGCCGGGGCGTACGCCTGCTTCGCGCTGTGCGCGGCGGCGGTCGCGTACGGGATCTTCCTGATCGTCGCCTGAACCCGCACACCACGACGGGCCGGACACCTGCGAGGTGTCCGGCCCGTCGTGGTGTGCCCGGGGCGATGTGGGTCTCAGCACACTGCACCGCCGCAGGTCAACGGCAGGTTGACGGGCGTTCGGGGGGCGTGGTGGACTGCCGGAGCCAATCACGGCGACAGCAGAGGAAGCCGGTGCGAATCCGGCGCGGTCCCGCCACTGTCACCGGGGAGCGGTCCCCCACACCGGAAGTCACGGCGCGCGCGAGCGGGCTGGAAGGCCGGGGGAACCGCGGATCCGGGAGCCAGGAGACTCTCGTCGCCGGTCACGTCGAACCAGGGCGCGGACCCTGAGTGAGGACATATCGCCATGCCTGGCTGCCGTGCGTCCGTTGTCGTGGCGCTCTCGCCGAGAGCCGCCCGTACCGCGATCCTTCGAGGCACGACGGCCGGTTGAGCGTGCGAGCCGACCGCGTCTTCGCGTACGGCGCCGCCGCCGGTCTGCTCGGCGACCTGCTGCTCGGTGACCCCCGCAGGGGGCATCCGGTGGCCGTGTTCGGGCGGGCCGCGGCGGGTGTCGAGCGCCGTCTGTGGCACGACCACCGCGGGTGGGGCGCGCTGCACACCCTCGTCTGCGCCGGGGGCGCCGCGGGTGGTGCCGCGCTGGTCGCCCGCGCCCTGCGCGACCGCCCCGCCGCATCCGTCGTACTGACCGCCGCCACCACCTGGTCCGTCGTCGGCGGCACCTCCCTGGGACGCGAGGCGCGGGCCATCGGCGACGCCCTGGCGGCCGGTGACATCGAGCGGGCCCGCGAGCGGCTGCCGCATCTGTGCGGGCGCGACCCGCAGTCCCTCGACGGGCCGCAGATCGCCCGCGCCGTGGTGGAGTCCGTGGCCGAGAACACCTCGGACGCCGTGGTCGGCGCCCTGGTGTGGGGTGCGCTGGGCGGGGTGCCCGGACTGGCCGGTTTCCGGGCCGTCAACACCCTGGACGCCATGGTCGGCCACAAGTCGCCCCGGTACCGGCGCTACGGCTGGGCCTCGGCCCGTCTCGACGACCTCGCGGGCTGGCCCGGCGCCCGGCTCACCGCCCTGCTCGCCGTGGCCGCGGGAGGCCGGCCGGGCGCGGCGGCACGGGCCTGGCGGTCCGATGCCGACCGGCACCCGAGCCCCAACGCGGGCCCTGTGGAGGCCGCGTTCGCGGGCGCGCTCGGCGTACGGCTCGGCGGAACCCTCGCGTACGGCGGCCGGGTCGAGCACCGTCCCGTGCTCAACGGGGAGGCCGGGCGGGCGGTGGAGACCGCGGACATCGAGCGCGCGGTACGGCTGTCGCGCCGGGTGGGCGCGCTGGCCCTGGGCCTGTGCGTGGCGGGCCGGCTGGGCGTGTCGTTCGCCGCCCGGCGGATCGCGGGGCGGCGAACGGCCGGGACGGACACGGCAGGACCCCGCACGCCGGAGCCTCGCACCCCAGGACCTCGTACCCCAGGACGGAGAAACCCATGAGCGGCGGACTGCTGATCGCCGGAACCACCTCCGACGCGGGCAAGAGCGTCGTCACCGCGGGCATCTGCCGCTGGCTCGTGCGCCGGGGCGTGAAGGTGGCGCCCTTCAAGGCGCAGAACATGTCGCTGAACTCGTTCGTCACCCGCGAGGGCGCCGAGATCGGGCGCGCCCAGGCCATGCAGTCCCAGGCCGCCCGGGTGGAGCCGACCGCGCTGATGAACCCGGTCCTGCTCAAGCCGGGCAGCGACCGCTCCAGCCAGGTCGTCCTGATGGGGAAGCCGGTCGGCGAGATGAGCGCCCGCGGCTACCACGGTGGCCGGCAGCAGGCGCTGCTCTCCACGGTCGTGGACTGCCTGGAGCAGCTCCGGGGCACGTACGACGCGGTGATCTGCGAAGGGGCGGGCAGCCCGGCCGAGATCAATCTGCGGCGCACCGACATCGTGAACATGGGCGTCGCGCGGGCGGCGGGCTTCCCCGTGGTGGTGGTCGGCGACATCGACCGCGGCGGTGTCTTCGCCTCGTTCTTCGGCACGACGGCGCTGCTGGCCCCCGAGGACCAGTCGCTGATCGCGGGTTACCTGGTGAACAAGTTCCGCGGCGACGTGTCGCTGCTGGAGCCGGGCCTGGAGATGCTGCGGGACATCACCGGGCGGCGGACGTACGGGGTGCTGCCCTTCGCCCACGGCCTCGGCATCGACGAGGAGGACGGCCTGCGGGTCTCGCTGCGCGGCGCCGTGCGCGAGTCGGTCGTCGCCCCGCCGCACGGCGAGGACGTGCTGCGCGTCGCGGTGTGCGCGGTGCCCCTGATGTCGAACTTCACCGACGTGGACGCGCTGGCCGCCGAACCCGGCGTCGTCGTCCGGTTCGTGGACCGGGCCGAGGAGCTGTCCGACGCCGACCTCGTCGTGGTGCCGGGAACCCGCGGCACCGTGAAGGCGCTGGCCTGGCTGCGCGAACGCGGCCTCGCCGACGCGCTGGTGCGGCGCGCGGCCGAAGGGCTGCCGGTGCTCGGCATCTGCGGCGGCTTCCAGGTTCTCGGCGAGCGCATCGAGGACGAGGTGGAGTCCCGGGCGGGACGGGTCGAGGGCCTGGGACTGCTGCCCGTGCGCGTCCGCTTCGACCGCGAGAAGACCCTCGCCCGCCCCGTCGGCGAGGCGCTCGGCGCACCCGTCGAGGGGTACGAGATCCACCACGGCGTCGCGGACGTGCGCGGCGGGGAGGCGTTCCTGGACGGGTGCCGGGTCGGCGCCGTGTGGGGCACGCACTGGCACGGCTCGCTGGAGAGCGACGCGTTCCGCCGCCGTTTCCTGGCCGAGGTCGCGCGGGCCGCGGGCCGGCGTTTCGTCCCCGCCCCCGACACCGTCTTCGGCGCGCTGCGGGAGGAGCAGCTCGACCGTCTCGGCGACCTCGTCGAGGAGTACGCGGACACCGACGCGCTGCTGCGGCTCATCGAGTCGGGTGCGCCGTCGGGGCTGCCCTTCCTTCCTCCCGGCGCGCCCGCGGCACCCGGGGCGCGCACATGAACACCCCTTCGGGCACCGTGCCGGGAGCGTCCGGGGCGGGGCCGCTGCCGCCGGTCCGGGCCACCGCCCCGGCCCCCCGGACACCGGCGGGACCGCCACCCCCTCGTTCCCCCAAGGAGGCACCGTGAGTACGCCGTACCCCTTCACCGCCGTCGTCGGACAGGACGATCTCCGGCTCGGGCTGCTGCTGAACGCCGTATCGCCCGCCATCGGCGGGGTGCTGGTGCGGGGTGAGAAGGGCACCGCCAAGTCCACCGCCGTACGGGCGCTCGCCGCGCTCGTGCCGGACGTCCCCGTGGTCCCCGGGTGCCGTTTCTCGTGCGACCCGGCGTCGCCCGACCCGGCGTGTCCGGACGGGCCGCACGAGGCCGGGAACGGCGTGTCGCGGGGCGCCCGGATGGTGGAGCTGCCCGTCGGCGCGTCCGAGGACCGGCTGGTCGGGGCGCTCGACATCGAGCGGGCGCTCGCCGAGGGCGTCAAGGCGTTCGAGCCCGGTCTGCTGGCCGCCGCGAACCGGGGCATCCTGTACGTCGACGAGGTGAACCTGCTCCACGACCACCTGGTCGACGTCCTGCTCGACGCCGCCGCCATGGGTGCCTCGTACGTGGAGCGCGAGGGCGTCTCCGTACGGCATGCCGCGCGGTTCCTGCTCGTCGGCACGATGAACCCCGAGGAGGGCGAGCTGCGCCCGCAGTTGCTCGACCGGTTCGGGCTGACCGTCGAGGTCGCCGCGTCCCGCGAGACCGACCGACGGGTCGAGGTGGTGCGGCGGCGCCTGGCGTACGACGCCGACCCGGCGGGTTTCGCCGCCGAGTGGGCCGACGAGGAGGACGCCCTGCGGGCCCGGATCGCCGCCGCGCGGGCGCTGCTGCCCGAAGTGCGGCTCGGGGACGGGGCGTTGCGGCAGATCGCGGCGACGTGCGCGGCCTTCGAGGTCGACGGGATGCGTGCGGACATCGTCATGGCACGGACCGCCACCGCGCTGGCCGCGTGGGCGGGGCGCACGGACGTGCTGGCCGAGGACGTGCGGCAGGCCGCCCTGCTCGCGCTCCCCCACCGCCGCAGGCGCAACCCGTTCGACGCGCCGGGTCTGGACGAGGACAAGCTCGACGACACGCTGGAGCAGAACGGCGGCGGGGACGAGGACCCGGACCCGGACGGCCCCGGTGGTGGCGGCCGTCC
Organism: Streptomyces sp. NPDC001732; assembly: GCF_053596315.1. NCBI lineage: Bacteria > Bacillati > Actinomycetota > Actinomycetes > Kitasatosporales > Streptomycetaceae > Streptomyces > Streptomyces sp. NPDC001732. The sequence continues at coordinate 179,973 of NZ_JBSFFY010000008.1, read as the reverse complement.
CCCGCGCGACGGCGGCCCCGACGCGCCGCCGCAGCCCGAGGGCGAGGCCGCCGACACGCCCGCCCCGTCCGTACCCGAACAGGGCCGGGGGCAGGAGCAGGGCCGTCCCTCCGGGGGCGGGGAGCAGCAGCCGGTGGGCGCCACCGAGCCGTTCCGTACCCGGATGCTGAGCGTGCCCGGTCTGGGCGAGGGTGCGGCAGGAAGGCGGTCCCGGGCGCGTACCGAGCACGGGCGCACGACCGGTTCCCGGCAGCCGCGGGGCGCCCTGACCAAGCTTCATCTGACGGCGACCGTGCTGGCCGCCGCCCCGCACCAGCGGGCGCGCGGGCGGTCGGGGCCGGGGCTGGTGGTGCGGCGGGACGATCTGCGGCAGGCGACGCGGGAGGGGCGCGAGGGCAATCTCGTGCTCTTCGTGGTGGACGCCTCCGGGTCGATGGCCGCCCGGCAGCGGATGAGCGCGGTGAAGGGCGCGGTGCTCTCGCTGCTGCTGGACGCGTACCAGCGGCGGGACAAGGTCGGGCTGGTCACCTTCCGGGGCCGGGAGGCCGAGGTGGCGCTGCCGCCGACGTCTTCGGTGGACGCGGCGGCGGCACGGCTGGAGCTGCTGCCGACCGGGGGGCGCACCCCGGTCGCGGCCGGGCTGCTGAAGGCCCACGAGGTGCTGCGGGTGGAGCGGTTGCGCGATCCGTCGCGCCGGCCGCTGCTGGTCGTGGTGACCGACGGGCGGGCGACCGGGGGCCCCGACCCGGTGGCGCTGGCCTCGCGGGCGGCCCGGCTGCACGAGGCGCAGGGTGTCGCGTCCGTCGTCGTGGACTGCGAGTCGGGGCCGGTGCGGCTCGGTCTCGCGGGGGTCCTCGCGCGCGAGCTCGGGGGCACCGCGGTCACGCTCGACGAGCTGCGGGCCGACTCGATCGCCGGGCTCGTCAAGGACGTTCAGGAAACCAACAGGAGGGCTGCTTGATGCCGCAGGGACAACCGACCACCGTGCCCGACGACGGGCTCACCACCCGTCAGCGCCGCAACCGCCCGCTGCTGATGGTGCACACCGGCGTCGGCAAGGGGAAGTCGACGGCGGCCTTCGGGCTGGCGCTGCGCGCCTGGAACCAGGGCTGGCCGATCGGGGTGTTCCAGTTCGTCAAGTCGGCCAAGTGGAAGGTCGGCGAGGAGAACGCGCTGAAGGCCCTCGGGGCGAGCGGCGAGGGCGGGTCCGTCGTCTGGCACAAGATGGGCGAGGGCTGGTCGTGGGTGCAGCGCGACGGCCAGCTGGACAACGAGGAGGCGGCGCGCGAGGGCTGGGAGCAGGTCAAGCGCGACCTGGCCGCCGAGACGTACCGGCTGTACGTGCTCGACGAGTTCGCTTACCCGATGCACTGGGGCTGGGTCGACACCGCCGAGGTGGTCGAGGTGCTGCGGTCCCGTCCCGGTACGCAGCACGTGGTCGTCACCGGGCGCAACGCGCCGCAGGAGCTGCTGGACGCGGCGGACCTGGTGACCGAGATGTCGAAGGTCAAGCACCCGATGGACGCCGGTCAGAAGGGCCAGCGGGGCATCGAATGGTGAGGGGCCGGCAGTGAACATTCCTCGTCTGGTGATCGCCGCGCCCTCGTCGGGCAGCGGCAAGACCACCGTGGCCACGGGGCTGATGGCCGCCTTCGCCGGGCGGGGTCTCGCCGTGTCCGCGCACAAGGTCGGGCCCGACTACATCGATCCCGGCTACCACACGCTGGCCACGGGGCGGCCGGGGCGCAACCTGGACGCCTACATGTGCGGCCCCGACCGGATCGCGCCGCTGTTCGCGCACGGGGCGCGGGGCTGCGACCTGGCGGTGGTCGAGGGGGTGATGGGGCTGTACGACGGTGCGTCGGGGCAGGGCGAGCTGGCGTCGACCGCCCAGGTCGCCAAGCTCCTGCGGGCGCCCGTGGTGCTGGTCGTCGACGCGTCGTCGCAGTCGCGTTCCGTGGCCGCGCTGGTGCACGGTTTCGCCTCGTGGGACCCGCGGGTGCGGCTCGGCGGGGTGATCCTGAACAAGGTCGGCTCCCAGCGCCACGAGATGTTGTTGCGGGAGGCGCTGGAGGAGTCCGGCGTGCCGGTGCTGGGGGTGCTGCGGCGGGCCGGGCAGCTGGCCGTGCCCTCCCGCCATCTGGGTCTGGTCCCGGTGGCGGAGCGGCGGGGCGACGCGGTGGACGCGGTCGAGGCGATGCGGGCGCAGGTGGTGGCCGGGTGCGACCTGGACGCGCTGATGGCGCTGGCCGGGACCGCGCCGCCGGTGGGCGGCGAGGTGTGGGACGCGGTGGCGGAGGTGGCCGCCTGCGGGGGGGCCGTCGCGCCGCCCGCCGGGGACCGGGCGGGGCCGAGGAGGGTCGCCGTCGCCTCGGGTGCGGCCTTCACCTTCTCCTACGCCGAGCACACCGAACTGCTCACCGCCGCCGGGGCCGAGGTCGTGCCGTTCGACCCGCTGCGGGACGAGGCGCTGCCCGAGGGGACGCGGGGGCTGGTCATCGGCGGCGGGTTCCCCGAGGTGTACGCCTCGGAGCTGTCCGCCAACGCGGCGCTGCGCCGGTCGGTGGTCGAACTGGTGGCGTCCGGGGCGCCGGTGGCCGCCGAGTGCGCGGGGCTGCTGTATCTGGCGCGTTCGCTCGACGGGCTGCCGATGTGCGGGGTCCTCGACGCCGACGCGCGGATGTCCGAGCGGCTGACGCTCGGTTACCGGGAGGCGGTGGCGGTCTCCGACAGCGTGCTGGCCGCGCCCGGCACCCGGGTGCGCGGGCACGAGTTCCACCGGACCGTGCTGGAACCGGGTGCCGGGCCCGTTCCGGCGTGGGGCATGCACCAGCCCGAGCGGCGCGTCGAGGGTTTCGTGCGGCAGGGCGTGCACGCGAGCTATCTGCACACGCACTGGGCCTCGGTGCCCGGTACGGCCCGCCGGTTCGTCGAGCGGTGCGGAGGATGAACCACGGCCGGGGCGTGGGGTCGTGAGGCGTCCGGAGGCGGCGGGACATCCGGAAGCGGTGCGGCGGTCAGCCCGCGATGCCCACCACCAGCCAGATGAAGCCCACTCCGGCGACCGTGCACAGCAGTGTGGAGCGGGCCGGGTGCGCGTGGTGCGCCTCGGGCAGGATCTCGGCGGCGGCGAGGTAGAGCAGGGCGCCGCCGAAGAAGCCGAGATAGCAGCCGAGCAGTTGCTCCGGAAGGGTGAACACCAGGGTCGTCGCCGCGCCCACGAGCGGTGCCGCTGCGTCGGCGAACAGCATGATCAGGGCCTTGCGGCGGGCGTTCCCGTACAGGCTGGTGATCGTGTAGGTGTTGAAGCCGTCGGCGAAGTCGTGCGTGATCACGGCGAGGGCGACGGCGGCGCCCATGCCCGCGCCCACCTGGAAGGCGGCGCCGAGCGCGATGCCGTCCATCAGGCTGTGGCCGACCATCGCCGCCGCCGCGGTGAGTCCGACCTGCGGCACCCGCTCCTCGCCCGCGCCGTGTGCCGCCCGGCGCACGGCCAGCAGCCGTTCCACGAGGTGGGCGACGAGGAAGCCGGTCACGAACAGCAGGAGGGCCGCCGGGACGCCGAAGACGGGTTCGCCCGCGGCCCCGATCGCCTCCGGCAGCAGGTCCAGGCCGACCACGCCGAGCATCAGTCCGCCGGCGAAGCCGAGCACCAGGTGGCGGCGGTCGGTGACGCGTTGGGCGACCCAGCCGCCCACCAGGGTCATCAGGAACGCGCCGAGCGCGACGAACACCGCCATGCGCTCTTGCTAGCCGATCGGCCCCGGTCCGCGCATCCCGGCCGTCCCTCCCCCGTTTCCCGCGTTTCCCGGCGGGAGCCCGCCCTCCCGGAAGGAGCCCGTCCTGTGCCCGGGACCGGAACGGAAGCCCGGACGACGGCCACGCGGCCGGATGCGCGGGCGGATGCGCGGCTCGTCGTGGGAGTCGGCGCGTCCCGGGGCGTGCCGGCCGACGAGGTCCTGGATCTGGTCCGGGAGGCCCTGCGCGGGGCCGGGCTCTCGCCGTCGGACGTCGTGGAGCTGGCGACCGTGGACGCGAAGGCGGACGAGCCGGGGATCGTGGAGGCGGCCGTACGGCTCGGCGTGCCGCTGCGGATTTACCCGGCCGACGAGTTGGCCCGGGTCGTGGTCCCCGGTCCGTCCGGCGCACCACTGGCCGCCGTCGGGACGCCGTCCGTGGCGGAGGCCGCCGCGCTCGTCACGGGGGGCGAGCTCCTCGTGCCGAAGCGGAAGTCGGCGCCCGCGGGGCGGGCGGCGATGGCGACCTGCGCGGTGGCGCGCCGCGGTCCGGCCCGTCCGGCCGGCGACGCCGAGGAGTTACGGGGCGGCGCGACCGGCCCCTGAAAACCTCGGCCGTACGCAGCCGGTCCCGCTCACGCAGCCGGTGCACCCGCGGTGCCGGTGTGACGTGTGACCCCGACCGTTGCGTGAAGCCGGGTGCCGGGCGCATAGTCGTTCTGCCGTACTCCCTTTCCACCGGAACCCCGTTCGAGGACGGCGTGGGGCCACCATCCCGGCCGCACTTCCCTCCCGACGACTCCGGCCGTCACCACCATCCCCCACGGCGGTCATGCACACTCCCACTGAAAGTCCCGACGCGGCAGGCGCGGGCGCGCACGATCTGCGGCACCACGGTGACCTGGAAGTCCGGGGACGGGGCCGGGATCTGACCGATCTCGCCGTCAACGTACGGGCCGGCACTCCCCCGGCCTGGCTGAAGGCCCGGATAGCCGCGTCGCTGGACGCGCTCGCCGCCTACCCGGACGGCCGCGCGGCGCGGGCGGCGGTGGCGGCCCGGCACGGACTGCCCGTGGAGCGGGTGTTGCTGACGGCGGGTGCGGCGGAGGCGTTCGTCCTGATCGCACGGGCCCTGCCGGCCCGCCGTCCGGTCGTGGTCCATCCTCAGTTCACCGAGCCGGAGGCGGCACTGCGCGCGGCCGGGCACGAGGTGGGGCGGGTGCTGCTGCGGGCCGAGGACGGTTTCCGGCTGGACCCGTCGGCCGTGCCCGAGGACGCGGATCTGGTGGTGATCGGCAATCCGACCAACCCCACCTCGGTGCTGCATCCGGCGGCCGTCGTCGAGCGACTGGCCCGTCCCGGGCGGACGTTGGTGGTCGACGAGGCGTTCATGGACGCGGTGCCGGGCGAGCGCGAGGCGCTGTGCGGGCGCACGGACGTCCCGGGCCTCGTGGTGCTGCGGAGCCTCACCAAGACCTGGGGGCTCGCGGGGCTGCGGATCGGGTACGTGCTGGCCGCCCCCGAGACCGTTCGCGCCCTGGAGGAGGCCCAGCCGCTGTGGCCGGTGTCGTCCCCGGCGCTGGCGGCGGCCGAGGCGTGCGTGGAGCCGCGGGCCCTGGCGGAGGCGGCCTGCGCCGCGGAGCGGATCGCGGTGGACCGGGCCCATCTCGTCGCGGGTCTCCGGGAGTTCACCGAGGCGCGGGTCATGGAACCGGCCGAGGGACCGTTCGTCCTGGTGCGGCTGGACCGGGCCGTCGAGGTCCGGGAGCGGTTGCGGGGACTGGGGTTCGCGGCGCGGCGTGGTGACACGTTTCCCGGGCTCGGCCCCGACTGGCTGCGGCTGGCGGTGCGCGACCGGGTCACGACCAATCGTTTCCTCCAGGCGTTCGACCAGGCGTTGCAGTCGCTGGGCTCGCCCGTCCACTGACGGGACGCCCCGCCGGGCGGGGCATATTCGCGGGAAGCGGTGTCCCGTACCCGGCCCCATGGCTCGTACGCGTCCGCGGGGAGCGGCGTCCGCACGACGGGACACCGCTCCCCGCTCCCTCCCCCGGCGCCGGTGCGGGACCGGCTCCGGGCGCCCCGGGTCTTGGCAGGGTCAGCTCCGGGCGCGGCGCCTGGCCAGGACCGTCGCCCCCGCGCCCGCCGCGAGCAGCACGGCCGCGCCGCCCGCGATGTACGGCGTCGTGGAGCTGCTGCCGGTCTCCGCGAGGTCCCCGCCGGTGGCCGGTTCACGGCCGGTGCCGGTCTGGGGCTTCACGTCGCCGCCGGTGGTGCCGCTCGTGGTGCCGGTCGTGCTCCCGCCGCTGCCGGAGGCGCCCCCGTCGTCGGAGCCGCCGCTGCCGCTGGAACCCCCGTTGCTCGTACCGCCGTTGTCGGAACCGCCACCGCTCGTGCCGCCGTCGGTGGAACCACCGCCGTTCGAACCGCCGCTGTCCGAACCGCCGTTGCCGGAGCCCCCGTTGTCGGAGCCCCCGTTGCTCGTGCCGCCGTTGCTCGTGCCCCCGTTGCTGCCGCCCGGGTCGGTGGTGTGCGGCGTCCGGCAGGTCGCCTCGACGAGCGTGACCTCGCCCTGCACGTCGGCGACGTTCAGTTTGAGCGGGTTGACGGAGACCTTCAGCCGCAGGGCGGTCGCCGCGGCGGTGTTCGAGGTGGTGCTGGTCCGCGACAGGTCCAGGGTCACGTCCCCGACGCCCGGGACCTCGACCCGGGTGGTGCCGCTCGCGGTGAGCTCGATGCGCTTGCCGAGCACCGACACGTGCCCCAGGACGTTCGACTCGGCGACCGGCTTGCGGCCCGCCTCGCAGACCGCCCTGGACGTGACCTTCTCGACCTCGACGAGCGACAGCGCCGGCAGGCCCGGCACGTGGACCCGGGCCTTCGCCACATTGCTGTAGCCCTCGGCCCGGCGCTTGTCGACGGTCGCCCGCGAGGTGGCCACGTCGGCGCTGAGCACGCTGACCGGCCGGCCGCCCTCCACTCCGTCGAGCCGCACGCTCAGCGCGGTCTTCCCGGCGCTGGCGGGCGCCTGCACCTCGTTGAGCGTGGCCCTGAGCGGCACGTCGATCGTCTTGTTCAGGAGCGAGACGTCGAGTGCGGTACGGAGCACGACCGCGCTCGCCTTCCCGTCACCGGTGGTCCTGGTGGCCGCGCCACCGGCGTGCGCCGGGGCGGCGACCAGCAGGGCGACGGGAGCGGCGGCGACCGCCAGGGCGGCCAGGCGGAAGGTGTTGCTGTTCAAGATGGTGGAACCCCCACAAGAGACATGGAGCCACCGGTGCCCTCCAATGGGGGACATCGAGAGCTCCGGTGGCCTCGACCCCGAAAGCTTTACGCACGAAGAGTGAACTTGCGGATACCTGAAGCGAGTTCACCCCAAAGGGGGGTTTCCGTGCCTGTATTCGAATATCTCGGTACGTTCGCTCTCCTCGCATCACCCGTTCCGCCGAGCGCGAACGGCATCGGGGCCGACCGCTCCGGAGCGCGCGCAGAAGTGTTTCAACGATCCGGTGGAACGTCGGTAACTGCCCGTCAACACGGCGCGCCCCGGCCGGCGGGGCACCGCCTCAGCCGATGATCCGCCCGTTGAGCACCACCCGTCGCGGCGCCGCCAGCACCCGCACGTCCGCCCGCGGGTCCTCGTCGTACACCACCAGGTCCGCCGGAGCGCCCTCCTCCAGCGCCGGCCGTCCCAGCCACTGCCGCGCGCCCCAGGTCGTCGCGGACAGCGCGTCCAGGGCCGGAATGCCGGCCTTCACCAGCTCGGCGACCTCGTCGGCCACCAGGCCGTGGGCGAGCACACCGCCCGCGTCGGTGCCGACGAAGACCGGGATGCCCGCGTCGTACGCGGCGCGCACCGTGTCGTGACGCCGCTCGTGCAGCCGCCGCATGTGGTCCGCCCAGCGGGGGAACTTGGCCTCGCCGCCCGCCGCGAGCGAGGGGAACGTGGCGATGTTGACCAGGGTGGGGACGATCGCCACCCCGCGCTCGGCGAAGAGCGGAATGGTGTCCTCGGTGAGCCCGGTGGCGTGCTCGATGCAGTCGATCCCGGCCTCGACGAGATCGCGCAGCGAGTCCTCGGCGAAGCAGTGCGCGGTGACCCGGGCGCCGAGCCGGTGCGCCTCGGCGATGGCCGCCCCGACCGCCTCGCGCGGCCAGAGGGCGGTCAGGTCCCCCACCTCCCGGTCGATCCAGTCGCCGACGAGCTTCACCCAGCCGTCGCCGCGGCGCGCCTCCTGCGCGACGTGGGCGACCAGTTCGTCCGGCTCGATCTCGTGGGCGTAGTTCCGGGTGTACCGGCGGGGCCTGGCGATGTGCCGCCCGGCCCTGATGATCTTCGGCAGGTCCTCGCGGTCGTCGATCCACCGGGTGTCGGCCGGTGAGCCCGCGTCCCGCAGCAGCAGCGCGCCCGCCTCCCGGTCGGCGAGGGCCTGCTTCTCACTGATCGCCGCGTCCACGGCGCCGTGGTGGTCGAGCCCGACGTGACAGTGGGCGTCGACCAGGCCCGGCAGCACCCAGCCGGTGACGGTCACCGCCCCGTCCGCACCGGCCGGCCTCCCGTAGGAGATCCGCCCGTCGACCACCCAGAGCTCGTCCCGCACCTCCTCGGGCCCGACGAGCACCCGCCCCTTCACGTGCAGCACCTGCGATGCCTTGTGATCACTCATGGGCAGCACTGTACGAGGCGGTGCGCGGGGCCCTGGGTACGCTTCGACGGAAGCACCGCCCGTACGCCGCAGCCGCGCACCGGCCCGACCCGATCCGAAGAGAGCACCACCGTGACGCACCCCTTCCTCGACCTCGCCCCGCTCACCGCCGCGCGCTTCGCGGCCATCGAGCAGCGGGTGGCCGGCCTCCTCGCCACCGAGCAGGACGTCGTCATCATGCAGGGCGAGGCGCTGCTCCCCCTCGAAGGCTGTATCCGGGGCGCCGCCCGGCCCGGCTCGACCGCGCTGAACGTCGTCACCGGGCCGTACGGGCAGACCTTCGGGAACTGGCTGCGGGACTGCGGCGCCGAGGTGATCGACCTGGCGGTCCCCTTCCACACCGCGGTCACCGCCGACCAGGTCGCACGGGCGCTGGACGAGCACCCGGAGATCGACTTCGTCTCCCTGGTCCACGCGGAGGCGGCGACCGGCAACACCAACCCGGTCGCCGGGATCGGCGAGGTGGTCCGGGCGCACGGGGCGCTGTTCATGCTGGACGCCGTCGCGTCGGTGGGCGCCGAGCCGCTGCTGCCGGACGCGTGGGGCGTCGACCTGTGCGTGATCGGGGCGCAGAAGGCGATGGGCGGGCCGGCCGGGGTGTCCGCGGTGTCGGTGAGCGACCGGGCCTGGGAGCGGATCGCCGCCAACCCCCGGGCCCCGCGCCGCTCGTACCTCTCCCTGCTGGACTGGAAGGAGCGCTGGATCGACGGCGGCCGCAAGGCGCTGCTGCACGCCCCCGCCCAGCTGGAGATGCTGGCGCTCGAAGCCTGTGTGGAGCGGATCGAGGCCGAGGGCCTGACCACGCTGATGGCCCGCCACACCGCCGCCGCGGCGGCGACCCGGGCGGGTGCGGTGGCGCTCGGCGGCGGGCTGTCGCCGTACGTGCACGAGGCCGCGGAGGCGGCGCCGGTCGCCACGACGCTGCGTGCCCCCGAGGGCGTCGACGCCGCGGAGCTGGTCGCGCGGGCGCTCGCGGCCGACCCCTCGCTGCCGCTGATCGCGGGCGGGGGCGCGCTGTCCAAGGAGATGATCCGGGTCAATCACTACGGCGTGGATGCGACGCGGGGCGCGGTGCTCTCCTCGCTCGCGGCTCTGGGGGCGGCGCTGGCCGATGCGGGCCGGCAGGTCGACTTCGAAGCTGCCCACAAGGCCGTTTCGGAAACCTGGCCGAGCGAATAAATTCGGGCCGGTGCCCAGCTATTCCACAAATGCGGGGAGCTGCTTTATCCAGGGCAGCTCCCCGCATTCTTCTGCCCGGTTTCCCCGACCCTAAACACCCGAGTTTCCGGAGCCCAGGAACGGGTCCGGACCACACAATTCCGCTGCGGCGCCCGGGAGTTACAACCATGTGACCTACTCCACAGCGCGACCGTTATGCCTGATAAATAGCGCCCAAACCATAATAAAGTGCAGCCGGGTCGCGCCGGGGCACGCGCCCGCGTGATAACACAAACGACCATCCCGCCCAACCCTTTACGTCGATGCAATCCGGGAATTTGCTGGGTAAATTGAATTCACATGACCGCCGCACCAGCAGATTTTGCACGTGCCCGAAGCGAATTCATCACCATCGACACCCCACGAGTGGAGGACGGGGCCGCGATCTGGCGCATCGCCCGCGACTCCGAGGTCCTGGACCTCAACTCCTCGTACAGCTACCTGCTGTGGTGCCGTGACTTCGCGGCGACCTCCGTGGTCGCCCGCGACGAGACCGGCGGGCCCGTCGCCTTCGTGACGGGGTACCTCCGGCCGGACCGTCCCGGGACGCTCGTCGTCTGGCAGGTGGCCGTCGACCACGGCCACCGCGGGAAGGGACTGGCGGGAAAGCTGCTGGACGCGTTGACCTACCGGGTCGCCGCCGGGCAGCCGCTGGCATCGGTCGAGACGACCGTCACCCCGGACAACACCGCGTCGGACCGGCTGTTCACCTCCTACGCGCAGCGTCACGACGTGTCCCTGGAGCGCGAGGTGCTCTTCGACGGCGGACTGTTTCCCGAGGGAACGCACCTGCCCGAAGTCCTGTACCGCATCGGCCCGTTCCACACCTGAGCACCCTCGCCGCCTCCTCCGGGCGCCGCCGTCTCCGGGTGCCCCGGTCCAATCCGGTCCGGGGCCGCCGGGCGCTCCGCCGACCGCGGGCCCGGACCGTACGGGGCGTCCGCACCCGAGCACGTCCGCACTGCCGACCGTCACACACCCCCCTCTCAAGCAGGAGATTCCCTGTGACCATCACCCCGCCCGCGCTGAGTGTCTTCGAGACCCTGGAGTCGGAGGTACGGAGCTACTGCCGCGGCTGGCCCGCCGTGTTCGACCGTGCCCAGGGCGCCCGGCTGACCGACGAGGACGGCCACGGCTACCTCGACTTCTTCGCCGGAGCGGGATCGCTCAACTACGGCCACAACAACCCGGTGCTGAAGCGCGCGCTGATCGACTACATCGAGCGCGACGGCATCACCCACGGCCTCGACATGGCCACCACCGCGAAACGCGCCTTCCTGGAATCCTTCCAGAACAACGTGCTGCGTCCGCGCGACCTCCCGTACAAGGTGATGTTCCCCGGGCCGACCGGCACCAACGCGGTCGAGGCCGCGCTGAAGCTGGCCCGCAAGGTGAAGGGGCGCGAGTCCATCGTGTCCTTCACGAACGCCTTCCACGGCATGTCGCTCGGCTCGCTCGCCGTCACCGGCAACGCCTTCAAACGGGCCGGGGCCGGCATCCCGCTGGTGCACGGCACCCCGATGCCGTTCGACAACTACCTCGACGGCCGGGTGCCCGACTTCCTCTGGTTCGAACGGCTCCTGGAGGACCAGGGCTCCGGGCTCAACAAGCCCGCCGCCGTGATCGTCGAGACGGTGCAGGGCGAGGGCGGCATCAACGTGGCGCGCCCCGAGTGGCTGCGGGCGCTGTCCGACCTGTGCCGCCGCCGCGACATGCTCCTGATCGTGGACGACATCCAGATGGGCTGCGGACGCACGGGCTCGTTCTTCTCGTTCGAGGAGGCCGGCATCGTCCCCGACATCGTCACCCTGTCGAAGTCCATCAGCGGCTACGGACTGCCCATGTCCCTCTGCCTGTTCAACCCGGAGCTGGACATCTGGGGGCCGGGCGAGCACAACGGCACCTTCCGCGGCAACAACCCGGCGTTCGTCACCGCCGCCGCCGCGCTGGACGCCTACTGGGCGGACGGCCAGATGGAGCGGCAGACCCTGGTCCGGGGCGAGCAGGTCGAGCAGGCGCTGCTCGCGGTCTGCGACGAGCACGCCGCCCTCGGCGCGCACTACCGGGGCCGCGGCCTGGTCTGGGGCCTGGAGTTCACGGACGGGGCGCGCGCCGCCGCGGTCTGCGCCCGCGCCTTCGAGCTGGGCCTGCTGGTGGAGACCTCCGGCCCGCGCAGCGAGGTCGTGAAGCTGCTGCCGCCGCTGACCGTCACCCCCGACGAACTGGACGAGGGCCTGCGCACGCTGGCCCGCGCGGTCCGCGACACCGTCTGACCACCGGCCCGCCACCGGCGCGGGCCCGACGAGTTACACCACAGCGAGAAACACCGCAGCGGGACACACCGCGGAGAGAAAGGCACCGACCCACCGTGATCGTCCGATCGTTCAGTGACATCGAGAACACCGACCGGCATGTGAGGGCCGCTTCCGGCACCTGGGAGAGCAAGCGCATCGTGCTCGCCCGGGAGAAGGTGGGCTTCTCGCTCCACGAGACCACGATGTACGCGGGCACCGAGACGTCGATGTGGTACGCGAACCACATCGAGGCCGTCCTGTGCGTCGAGGGCGAGGCCGAGCTCACCGACGACGAGACCGGACAGACGTACCTGATCACCCCGGGCACGATGTACCTGCTGGACGGCCACGAGCGCCACACCATGCGGCCGAAGACCGACTTCCGCTGCGTCTGCGTCTTCAACCCGCCGGTCACCGGGCGGGAGGAGCACGACGAGAACGGTGTCTACCCGCTGCTGACCGAGGAGAGCTGAACCATGACCCGCGACGCACGCGTCGATCTCTACCCCACACGCGGCACGGCCGAGATGACCACCCCCCGCCAGGACCCGGTGATCTGGTCCGCGCCCGGCACCCCCGGACCGGTGGCCGCGCAGGACCTCCAGGGCTTCGAGCGCGACGGCTTCCTCACCGTCGACCGGCTCATCACCCCCGACGAGGTCGCCGTGTACCGCGCCGAACTGGACCGGCTGATCGCCGATCCGGCGGTACGGGCCGACGAGCGCTCGATCATCGAGCCGAAGTCGCAGAAGGTGCGGTCGGTCTTCGAGGTGCACCGGATCAGCGAGGTCTTCGCCCGGCTGGTGAGCGACGAGCGGGTGGTGGGCCGGGCCCGTCAGATCCTCGGCTCGGACGTGTACGTCCACCAGTCCCGGATCAACGTCAAGCCGGGCTTCGGCGCCTCGGGGTTCTACTGGCACTCGGACTTCGAGACCTGGCACGCCGAGGACGGGCTGCCGCACATGCGGGCCGTGTCGGTGTCGATCGCGCTGACCGAGAACCACGACACCAACGGCGGGCTGATGATCATGCCCGGTTCGCACAAGTCGTTCCTCGGGTGCGCGGGCGAGACGCCCAGGGACAACTACAAGAAGTCCCTGAGGATGCAGGACGCGGGGACGCCGTCCGACGAGGCCCTGACGAAGATGGCCGACCGGCACGGCATCAAGCTCTTCACGGGCGGGGCGGGTTCGGCGACCTGGTTCGACTGCAACTGCATGCACGGCTCCGGCGACAACATCACCCCCTATCCGCGCAGCAATGTCTTCATCGTCTTCAACAGCGTGGAGAACACGGCCGAGGAGCCGTTCGCGGCACCGGCGCGACGCCCGGAGTTCATCGGGGCACGGGACTTCACCCCCGTGCGGTGAGACGACGCACCGGCGGGCGGGGGCGGGGCGGCCGGTGCCGTCCCGCCCCCGCTCAATTCGTTGGACCTGTACGGCCGTCGATGACGACAGTGGGGTCATGACTTCTCTCATCCGTCACATCACCGTCGACTGCGCCGACGCCTACGAGCTCGCCCGCTTCTGGTCCGGGGTGCTCGACGCCCCGCTCTCCGACGAGGACTTCCCCGGCGATCCCGAGGCACTCGTCGAGACTCCCGGTGCCGCGCTGCTGTTCATCACGGTGCCGGAGCCGAAGAGCGCCAAGAACCGTCTGCACCTGGACCTCCAGCCGCAGGACCGCACCCGGGACGAGGAGGTCGAGCGGCTGCTCGGCCTGGGCGCCACCCTGGTAGCCGACCACCGCAAGCCGAACGGGCGGGGCTGGGCGACGCTCGCCGACCCCGAGGGCAACGAGTTCTGCGTCGAGTGCGGCGCGGCCGAGCGGGCCGCACTGACCGGGACCCGGCTGCCGGTCACGGCGGACGACGTGACCGCCGCGGTCCGGCTCGCGATCGCCGCGCTCCGGGAGTCCCCGGTGGACGACTGGCTGGTGCCGGCCGGGGCGCTGGAGTGGAACTGCTGGGAGACCGCGGAGCACCTGAGCGACGACCTGTTCTCCTATGCCGCCCAACTCGGCGCGCTCCACTCGCCGTTGGACGGCTATCTCCCGTACCGCTGGGCCGCCGACCGGGAGGGCGGTCCGCGGAACGCGGTCTTCGCGGACCGGGCGGCCGGCCCGGCCGGGCTGCTCCGGACGATGGAGGCGAACGGCGCGCTGCTCGCGGCGATGGTGCGGACCGCGTCGCCCGAGGTCCGTTCGTACCACTCCTACGGGGTCTCCGACCCGGAGGGCTTCGCCGCCATGGGCGTGGTGGAGACCCTGGTGCACATGCACGACCTCGCCGCGGGTCTGGGCATGGCCTGGGCGCCGCCCGCCGGTCTCTGCGACCGGGTGCTGGCCCGGCTGTTCCCGGACGCGCCCGGGGACGCCGACCGGTGGGCCGTCCTGCTCTGGGCCACCGGCCGCGCCGAGCTGCCCGGCCGGCCGCGGGTCACGTCGTGGAAGTGGCACAGCGCACCGCTGGAGGGGGCCGGCCGGGAGTAGCCGGAGACCGGACGGGCGGGCCCGGCGACGAGCGACCGGCCCCCCGGGGGAAGGACCTGCGGGGCCCGGTCGGGGACGCCCCGCCCGGTCCCCCGGTCCGCGCAACCCCCGGTCCTCGCGATCCCCCTGGCCTCAGGACCGCGCGGTGTCCAGCGCCGGGTAGTCGACGTATCCCTTCGCGTCCCCGCCGAAGAAGGTCGACGGGTCCGGGGTGTTGAACGGGCCGCCGGCCCTCAGCCGGGCCGGGAGGTCCGGGTTGGCGATGAACAGCGCGCCGTAGGAGACCATGTCGGCGATCCCGTCGTCGATCGCCCTGTGGTCGTCCGGCCCGGTCGGCCCGTCCGTCAGCAGGTTGACGACGAATGTGCCGGAGAACTGCTTGCGCAGCGCGAGGGTCAGCTCGCGGATCTCCAGCGCCTCCAGGACGTGCAGATAGGCGATGCCGAGCGGTTCGATCTCCCGCACCAGCGCGGTGTACACGGCCTCCGGCTCGGGCTCGGCGATGTCGTTGTACGGGTTTCCGGGCGAGATGCGCAGTCCGGTGCGCTCCGCGCCGATCTCGGCGGCGACGGCCTTGACCACCTCGACGGCGAACTTGATGCGGCCCTCGTCGGAGCCGCCCCACTCGTCGTCGCGCAGGTTGGTGTTGGGGGCGAGGAACTGGTGGATGAGGTAGCCGTTGGCGCCGTGCAGCTCGACCCCGTCGAAGCCGGCGTCGATCGCGTTGCGGGCCGCGGTCGCGAAGTCGGCCACGGTCTGCCGGATCTCGTCGCCGGTCAGTTCGCGCGGCGTGGTGAAGTCCTGCAGCTCCTTCCCGGTGAAGAGCTGCCCGGCGGGCTTCACCGCTGAGGGGGCGACCGGGACGAGTCCGTCCGGCAGCAGGACCGGGTGGCCGATCCGGCCGGTGTGCATGAGCTGGGCGAAGATCCGGCCGCCCGCCGCATGCACCCGGTCGGTCACCCCGCGCCAGGACGCGACCTGCTCCGCGCTGTGCAGCCCGGGGGTGAAGGGGTAGCCCTGGCCCACCGCCGAGGGCTGGATGCCCTCCGTGATGATCAGGCCCGCGGAGGCGCGCTGGGTGTAGTACTCGGCGACGAGATCCGTGGCGACGCCGCCCTCACCGGCCCGGCTGCGGGTCATCGGGGCCATGGCGATGCGGTTGGCGAGCTGGGTGCCGGACAGGTCGATCGGGTCGAAAGCGGTGGTCATGGAAGCTCCCGAAGAAAATATGTGGTCGGCCAAGCATCTGTGGACGACGTCACTGTAGCCCATTACTTGGTCGACCAAGTTAAAGTTGGCGGAAAGTGGACGCCACCTGTTCCCGACCGGCCACGGACCCGCTGGGTAACCTGCCGGGAAAGCCCGCCGGGAGCCCGCCCGGCCCCGTCCGAGGAGCCCCGATGACGTCAGGTCCCGAGAAGCCCGGCCCCGCCTGTACCGAGCTGCCGAGCGCCGCCCGGGGCGGCCCCGTCAGCCATGCCTTCTCCCGGGTCGCCCGGCTGCACCGGATCGCCGCGGGCAAGATGCTCCGGGGGGCCGGGCTCTACCCCGGCCAGGAATTCCTGATGATGTACCTGTGGGACGCGGGCGCGGTGCGCCAGTCCGAGATGATCAAGGTCATGGGCCTGGACCCCTCCACCGTCACCAAGATGCTCCAGCGCCTGGAGCAGGCCGGGTACGTCAGCCGCTGCCCCGACCCGGACGACCGCCGGGCCGTGCGGGTCGACGCCACCGAGAACGGCTGCGCGCTGCACTCCGAGGTCGAACGGGCCTGGACGGACCTGGAGGAGCACACCCTGGCCGGCCTCGACCGGGGCGAGCGCGAGGAGCTGGCCCGGCTGCTCGCCAAGGTCGAGGAGAACCTCCGCCGGGAGACCGAGGGCTGCCCGGAGCTCCGCCACTCCCCCGGCTGCTGACCCCCGGCGGGCGCCCGCAGCCCGACCGCGCCCACCGCTCGACCGTGCCCGCAGCCCGGCAGCGCCCGCCGCCCGGCGCCGTACGACGTCCGCCGGGCGACGGCGGGGCGGATGCGGGGTCAGCCGGAGAGCACGTCCAGGGCCCGGTCCACATCGGCCTGCGTGTTGTACAGGTGGAAGGCCGCGCGCAGGCTCCCCGCCCGGTTCGAGACCACCACCCCGGCCCGCGCCAGCTCGGCCTCCCGCGCGCCGAGTCCGGGCACGGCCACGATCGCCGACTCCCCGGGCACCGCCTCGTGCCCCAGTTCCGCGAGCCCCGCCCGCATGCGGGCGGCGAGCCCGGTGGCGTGGGCGTGCACGGCCTCCACCCCGACCTCGCCCAGCAGCGCCAGTGACTGCTCGGCGCCGTGGTACGACAGGAAGGCGGGCGGCTCGTCGTAGCGGCGGGCGGACGGGGAGAGCCGCTCGACCGGCCCGTACGTGCTGTTCCCCGGGTCGTCGGCGGCGGCCCAGCCGGCGAAGACCGTCGGCAGGGCCTGCTGCGCGCCCCCGGTGACGGTGAGGAAGGACGCGCCCCGGGGGCAGAGCAGGAACTTGAAGCCGCCGGCGACGGTGAAGTCGTACTCCCCGGCGTCCAGCGGCAGCCAGCCGGCCGACTGCGTGATGTCGAGCAGTGTCCGGGCGCCATGGGCGGCGGCTGCCGCGCGCACCGCCTTCAGGTCGGCGATCCGGCCGTTGGAGGACTGCACGGCGGACAGGGCGACGAGCGCGGTGTCCGGCCGTACGGCGTCGGCCAGGTCGTCCAGCGGGACGTAACGGGTCCGGAGGTCGCCGCGGACCGCGAACGGGCTGACGACGGAGCTGAACTCCCCCTCGGGCGCCAGCACTTCGGCACCCGGCGGCAGCCCGGCCGCGATCAGTCCGACGTGCACGGAGACGGAGCTGCCGACGGCTACCCGGTCGGCGTCCACCCCGACGAGACGGGCGAAGCCGGACCGGGCGGCCTCCACCGCCGCGAAGTCGCCGGAACCGGCGCTGCGGCCCGCGGCGACGGCCTCGGCGAGCGACCGCACCGCCGCCACGGTGCGGCGGGGCAGCAGCCCGCAGGTGGACGTGTTGAGGTAGGTGGTCTCCGGCGCGAACTCGCCGTGCACGGCCCGGCTGAGCGAAAGCGAAGTGGTCTCCATGCGCCCAGCCTGGCGCCCCTCCAACTCATGGTCAATCACCAAGAATTGAGCAAAACCCCCAAGAGATCCTTATGAGTGCGGGCGGCGGGTCCGGTCGGGCGCGCCGCCCGTACGCCGGGCACGGGCTCAGGCGTTCGTGCCGCCCGCCGCGGGGACCTCGCAGGCTCCGTCCGGGCCGCACGCCCCGGCGTCCTCGCCGGTCACGGTCACCGGCCGGTCCTTCCACGCCTGTTCCAGCGCCTGGGTGAAGACCTCGGCGGGCTGGCCGCCGGAGATGCCGTACCGCCGGTCGAACACGAAGAACGGCACCGCGTTGGCGCCCAGTTCGGCCGCCTCCCGCTCGTCGGCCCGCACCTCGGCCGCGTACGCCTGCGGGTCGGCGAGCACGGCCCGCGCCTCGTCGGCGTCGAGCCCGGCCTCGACGGCCAGCTCCACCAGTACGTCGCCGTCGTAGACGGACCGCTCCTCGGCGAAGTTGGCCCGGTAGGCGAGGTCCAGCAGCTCGTCCTGACGTCCCCGGGCCCCGGCCAGGTGGAGCAGCCGGTGGATGTCGAAGGTGTTGCCGTGGTCGCGGCCCTCGGTGAGGTAGCCGAGCCCCTCGGCCCGCGCGTTGGCCGCGACGTTCTCCTCCATGGCCCGCGCCTCCTCACGGGTGCGCCCGTACTTCCGCGCGAGCATGTCGACCACCTGGACGGTCCCGTCCCCGGCGTACGCGGGGTCGAGCTCGAAGGAGCGGTGCACGACCTCGACCTCGTCGCGGTGGGCGAACTCCGCCAGGCCCTTCTCGAAGCGGGCCTTCCCGATGTAGCACCAGGGGCAGGCGATGTCGCTCCAGATCTCGACGCGCATGTCCTTCTTCTCTCCGTGTTCTCGTGGTTCTCGTACGTACGGCTCAAACAGCGCGGAGCCACCCTCCGCCCCCGGGCACAACGCGGGAGCGGAGCCCCTCATTCCCCGTCGTCGGGCCCGGCGGTCGGTCCGGCGGCGCCCCGGCGGCGAACATCGCACGACAGGGCTCCCGCCTCCTCCGTCGCGGGTACGGTGACCCGAGGGGGGCAGGAACCGGGTGCCCGCCCGTCGCGTGCGAGGACGCACGACGGGATTCCGCTGGACGCCAAGAGGGGCTGCCGTGACAGGGGCGCGTATCGGGGAGTACGTGATCGAGCGCGAGTTGGGCACCGGAGGGATGGGAACGGTCTACCTGGGGCGCTCGCGTTCCGGCCGGGCCGTCGCCATCAAGGTGGTCAGGGCCGAGTACGCGGCCGATCCCCGGTTCCGGGAGCGGTTCCGCAAGGAGGTCGAGGCCGCCCGGAAGGTGGGCGGCTTCCACACGGCGGCGCTGGTGGACGCCGATCCCGACGCGCGGCAGCCGTGGATGGCCAGTGCCTATGTCGAGGGACCGACCCTGGCCGACGAGATCGCCCGGCGCGGCCGGCTGACCGAGGCCGAGTTGTGGCGGCTCGCCGCCGAACTGGCCGAGGCGCTGGAGGCGATCCACTCCTGCGGGCTGGTGCACCGCGACCTCAAACCGGCCAACGTCGTCATGGCCGAGGACGGCGCCCGCGTCCTGGACTTCGGGATCGCCCAGGTCCTGGAGGGAACCCGGCTGACCGGCGAGGGCGGGGTGGTGGGAACGGCGGGGTACCACTCCCCGGAACAGGCCCTGGGGCGATCGGTCACCGGGGCCTGCGACGTCTTCGCCCTCGGTGCCGTACTGGTCTCGGCGGCGGGCGGCAGCGCGTTCGGCTCGGGCTCGGCGTACGGGCTGATGTACCGGGTGGTGCACGGCAAAGCGGATGTGTCCGCGGTGCCCGGATCGCTGCGGCCCGTCGTGCTCGCCTGCCTCCGCAAGGAACCCGGAAGCAGGCCCACGCCCCGTCGGTTGCTGGAGCTGTACGCGGAGCGGGCGGGGGGTGCCGGTCGCCCCGGCACCGCGGTCACCGTCCCGGCACCGGCGGCCGGCGAACCCGCGACCAGGCCCCTGACCGTTCCCGCCACCGAGCCCGTGCGGGCCCGCGCGGCGTCCGCGCCGTCGCCCGCCACCTATCTGCGTCCGCGCCGGACCTGGATCGCGCAGGTCGCGCGGAACCTGCTCGGGGTGGCCGCGCTCGTGACGCTCGCCTCCCGGGGCCCGGCCCTCCAACTGCCCTCCGCCGTCGTCGTGGGGGCCGTGGTCGCCTCGTTCCTCCTGAGCATGCGTCTCCTCGGCCTGCTCACCAGTGCCAAGGACGGCCTCGTCCTCGGCGAACCCGGCATCGGGGTCGGACCGGCCGACGATCTGGTGGTGCTCCGGTGGGACGCCGTCAGGTCCATGGACCTGACGGTCGGCGTCAGGCGGACCTCACTGGCGGTGCGGCTCGACGCGCGACAGCCCCTGCCGCAGGGCTTCCAGCATCCGACGTGGGTCCGCAACCGACGGGGCGGGGTCACCCTGATCCAGGTACGGGGGCTCCGCCCCGTCGGTGACTCGCTCCTGCTGCCCGATGCCGTCCGCGTCTTCGCCGACCGGCACGGCGTGCCGCTGACGGTGGACCGGGCCGACGGGGCGCCGGACGACCGGTGAACGCGGCCCCGCCCGCCGGGCGGACCACGCCACTTTCGAAACACGCCCCGGGGGCGGGACCGGGGACCACGCCCTCCCGGTGCCCGACGGGCCGGGCCGCGGGAGCCTGCTCGAAGTGTCCCGGTCGTCGTCGACGAGCACCCTGAGGAGGCGCCGGTCCGGTGTGGCGGGGCCGGTCGCGTCCGGCTCCCGGGCCACCCCGGCGCGCACGTCGGCGCCCGGATCCGACTGCGGGAACCGGGCGCCGTCGGGACGGTTCAGCTCCCGTCGCGCAGGTCCCCCAGCCCCTTCGCGCGGAACGCGATCCGGTCGAAGGACGCCTCGCAGCCCTCGCCGGTCGGGGACTGGACCAGGAAGCCGACCGACGCCCCGGCCGCCCGTTCCGGCTCGCCGAGGGCGAAGACGCGGACGAAGGTCCACCGTTCGCCGTCGGCCGAGGCGTGGAAGGCGAACGCGTCGCCGGTGCGGCTGAGGCGCAGCCAGCAGGTGTCGCCGTCCACGACGAAGGAATTGACGTCGTCGGAGTGGCCGCGGGTGACGACCGTGCAGACGGTGGGGCGGTCCGGGGAGAGTTCCAGGCAGATCTTGGCCCATTCCCGGTCGCCGACGTGGAGGTAGAGCACTCCGGCGTCGAAGGCCGCGGCGAAACCGACCGTGACCCGGGCGAGCAGCTGGAAGTCGCCGCGCGGCACGGGGCCGAGCAGCCGGGGCGCGTCGCTCGGGGAGTCGAGGGCCGCGCCGCCCGGTGGTACGAAACGGTCCTGGCGGGCACCCGCGCGGCCGGTCAGGGTGCCGTTGTCGTACGTCCAGCCGCCGTCGGGGCCGAACGGGCTCAGCTCGAAGGGGAGTTCGGGGATGTGTGTGGTCATGCGGGGCGGCCGTCCACGCGGCGGGGCAGGCCCAGGGGGTTGTCCTCGCGGAGTTCGGGCGGGAGCAGCGCCTCGGGGGTGGTCTGGTAGGTGATCGGGCGCAGCCAGCGTTCGACGGCGGTGGCGCCGACCGAGGTGGAGGTGGAGGTGGTGGCCGGGTAGGGGCCGCCGTGGTGCTGGGCGGGGGCGACGGCGACCCCGGTCGGCCAGCCGTTGACGAGGACCCGGCCGGCCAGCGGAGTGAGGGCGGCGAGGAGGCCGGGGGCGTCGGCGTCGGTCTCCTCGGTGGCGGTCTGGAGGGTGGCGGTGAGGTTGCCGGGAAGCCGGGAGAGGACGGCGGTGATCTCGTCGGCACCGGTGTAGCGGGCGACGACGGTGACGGGGCCGAAGCACTCCTCCAGGAGTTCGTCGTGCGGGCCCTCGGCGGTGAGCAGGGCGGCAGGCACGGTCAGGAAGCCGGCCGAGACGGTGTGGTCGCCGCCCGCGCCGGGGGTCACGGGGGCCGCCACGCCGGGGAGCCCGGCCCGGGTGCGTACTCCCTCGACGAAGGCGTCGCGCATCCGGTGGTCGAGCAGGACTCCCGCCTCGGTGTCGCTGACCGCGTCGGTGAGGGACTTCAGCAGCCGGTCGCCGCTCTCGCCGGCCGGGGCCAGGACGAAGCCGGGCTTGGTGCAGAACTGGCCCGAGCCCAGGGTCATCGAGCCCGCGAGCCCGGCCCCGATCTGCTCGCCGCGCTCGGCGGCGGCGGCCTCGGTCACCACGACGGGGTTGAGGGAGCCCAGCTCGCCGTGGAAGGGGATCGGGACGGGGCGGGCCGCCGCCGCGTCGAACAGGGCGCGTCCGCCGCGTACGGAGCCGGTGAAGCCCGCGGCGGCGACGAGCGGGTGCCCGATCAGCTCGACGCCCGCCTCGAAGCCGTGCACCAGGGTCAGCACGTCCTCGGGCAGGCCGACGCGGGCCGCCGCCCGGCGCAGCACGGAGGCGCACAGCTCGGAGGTGGCGGGGTGGTCGGGATGGGCCTTGACGACGACCGGGCAGCCGGCCGCGAGCGCGCTCGCGGTGTCGCCGCCGGGCACGGAGAAGGCGAGCGGGAAGTTGCTGGCCGCGTACACGGCGACGACGCCGAGCGGGATCTTGTAGCGGCGCAGGTCGGGCCAGGGCGGGGTGCGGGTGTCGTCCGCGTGGTCGATGTGGACGTCCAGGAAGGCGCCCTCGTCGACGACTTCCGCGAAGGCCCGCAACTGGGCGGCGGTGCGGGCGAGTTCGCCGGTGAGCCGGGCCGGGCCGAGCGCGGTCTCCGCGTCGGCGGCCTCGACGACGTGTTCCCCGGCCTCGGTGAGCAGTTCGGCCGCCGTGCGCAGGAACGCGGCGCGCACGGTGCGGTCGGCGAGCGAATCGCGTACCGCGTGGGCGGCCCGGACGGCGCGATCGACCTCCTCCGCCGTGGCCTCCACCGCAACCTGCTCACG
This sequence comes from Streptomyces sp. NPDC001732, assembly GCF_053596315.1. NCBI lineage: Bacteria > Bacillati > Actinomycetota > Actinomycetes > Kitasatosporales > Streptomycetaceae > Streptomyces > Streptomyces sp. NPDC001732. The sequence goes on along the minus strand of NZ_JBSFFY010000008.1, from coordinate 157,521 downwards.
CGGGTTCCCGGTGCGGGGGTCGACGCTCCAGACTGGTGCTGCTGCCACCGTGGTTTTCCTTTCCGCTCCACTGCCGCACATCAGAATTTGTTCGGTATTCTGAACAAAGTTCCTGATCATGAATATGAAGCGACTCTATTTCCGGGCGTTCGGTGTTGGCAAGAAGCCGCCGGGTCCGACCGGGCACGGAGGTCCGGGGGTCGTGGGGTTGGCAAGTGGGCTGGAAGGAGCACAGGGCGATGTCGGCTGCCGAGTCTGGTGGGGCACAGGTCAAGTCCGCCGTGCGTACGGTGGAACTGCTCGAATACTTCGCGGGGCGGCCCGGCATGCACTCGCTCGCCGCGGTGCAGGAGGCCGTCGGCTACCCCAAGTCCAGTCTGTACATGCTGCTGCGCACGCTGGTGGAGCTGGGCTGGGTGGAGACCGACGCGACGGGCACCCGGTACGGGATCGGGGTGCGGGCCCTGCTGGTGGGCACCTCGTACATCGACGGGGACGAGGTCGTCGCGGCGGCCCGCCCCACCCTGGACCGGCTCTCCGACGACACGACGGAGACCATCCACCTGGCCCGCCTCGACGGGACGAACGTGGTGTACCTCGCCACCCGGCAGTCCCAGCACTATCTGCGCCCCTTCACCCGCGTCGGCCGTCGGCTGCCCGCCCACTCCACCTCCCTCGGCAAGGCGCTCCTGGCCACCCACAGCGACGAGCAGGTCCGCAAGATGCTGCCCGAGACGCTGCCCGCGCTGACCGAACACACCATCACCGACCGCGAGAAGCTCATCGAGGAGCTGCACCTCGTCCGCGAGCAGGGATACGCGGTGGACCGCGAGGAGAACACCCTCGGACTGCGCTGCTTCGGCATCGCCATCCCCTACCGCACCCCCGCCCGCGACGCGATCAGCTGCTCCGTGCCGGTCGCCCGGCTCACACCGGCGCACGAACAGATGGTCAAGGACGCGCTGTTCGACGCCCGCGACCGGCTGGCGCTCGCCACCCGGAGGCTCTGACCCGTGAGCGTCTTCCTGCGCGAGGTGCAGGACGGCGACCTGCCGCTGTTCTTCGCGTTCATGTCCGATCCGGAGGCGGCCAGGACGGCCGCCTTCACCAGTGAGGATCCCACCGACCGGCAGGCGTTCGACGCACACTGGCGGCGCATCCTGGCCGACGCCTCCGTCGTGATGCGCACGGTGGTCGCGGACGGCGTGGTGGTCGGCAGCACCGGGGTGTACGGGCCGCCGGGCGACCGTCAGGTCACCTACTGGATCGACCGGGCGCACTGGGGCCGGGGGCTGGCGACGGCCGCGCTGTCGGCCCTGCTCGACGCCGTGCCCGAACGCCCGCTGCACGCACGGGCCGCGGCCGACAACACCGGCTCGCGCCGGGTGCTGGAGAAGTGCGGCTTCGCCGTCACCGGAACGGACCGCGGATACGCGCACGCCCGCGGCGGGATGACCGACGAGCTGTTGTTCACCCTGCCGGGATGAGCGGACGACGGCCCGTCTCCGCCGCGCGGCGGAGACGGATCGTCACCGGGCACGACGCGCCCGCCCGGCCCGCGCGGAAGTGTGGGTGTCATGACACAGCTCCCGCCCGCTCCGGCCGCCGCCACGGGACGGCCCGGCACCCGCGCCGTGCTCCGTACGCTCGCGATCGTCGCCACCCTGCCGTACATCACGCTCAAGGCCGCCTGGATCGCGGGCAGCCGGATCGGCGTCCCGGACGGCAGCCCGTTGCTCGAACACCGCACCACGATGATCGTCGCCAACGGCGTCACGATCCTGATGGACAGCACCGTCGTGGTCATCGCCCTGCTGCTCACCCGGCCCTGGGGCCGGCGGGTACCCGCCTGGCTGCTCGTGCTGCCCGTGTGGGTGGCGTCCGGGCTGCTGCTGCCGATCATGACCGGGTACCCGGCGCAGCTGGTGGTGGGCCTGTTCGGGGGGAGCGGCATCGGCAACAGGGGCGGCGACCCCTTCCTGGACGAGTGGGTCTTCGGCGTCGTCTACGGCGGCTTCATCGTCCAGGGCCTCGCCCTCGGCACCCTGTTCACGCTGTACGCCCAAGGCCGCTGGAGCCACCTGTGGCGGGGCGCCCTGCGGGATCTGCCGGAGAGCCCCACCGCGCCCGCCCTGAAGACCACCGCGGTCCTCGCCTCGCTGCTCGCGGCCGGCTCGGCCGTCATGCATCTGGTGTGGGTCACCGGCTCGACCGCGGGGCTCAACGCGGGCCGGATCGCGGACCGGGACAGCACCTTCTACGTCATGGAGGCGTTCAACGTCCTCTTCGCCGTCGCCGCCGCCGCGGGTGTGCTGCTGCTCGCCTTCCGCCGCTCCGCGCTCCCCCTCGTCGTTCCGCTCGCCCTGGCCTGGTGCGGTTCCGGGGCCTCGGGCTGCTGGGGCGGCTGGCTGAGCGTCGCCTCGCTGACGGGGACCCAGGAGATCTCCGAGCAGCCCACGCCCACGATGGTGGTGGTCTACGGTGTCCAGATGCTGCTCGGAGCGCTGGTGGTCACCCTCGGCGGGTACTTCTTCTCGGAACGCGCGGCGGCCCCGGACCCCCGCGGCCCCGTGCCGTCCGCCCTGCCCTCCAACTCCCGTACGTGACCCTGCTGTTCGGGCGGCGGGCCCGGCTGCGCTGGCTGCACCTGATCCTCGGCGGTGCGCTGCTGATGCCGTACTTCCTGGCGGCACTGGTGCTCGTCGCCCCCTTCGGTGCGGACGCCAACCTCTTCTCGTCCCTCCCCCACCAGCTCATCGCGTTCGCCTGCGCCCTGCCCGTGGCCGCGGTCACCGCGCTCTTCGCACCGGCCCGGCCGCTCTCGGTGGCCGCGGCCCGCGCGCTGTGCGGCATCCCCGCCGACCGGCAGCTGGCCGACGGGCCCGCCAGGACCCGGCAGGCCCGGGTGCGCACCGCGGCCTGGTACACGACGCACCTCGCGCTCGGCGGCATCATCAGCTGCACGACGCTGGCGCTGCCCCCGCTCGCGCTGACCCTCATGGCGCTGCCGTTCTCGAAGACGGTGCGCGACTTCCGGATCTTCGGGCCGTCCGGGGCCCCGGGCGGGCCCTGGGCCCTCGTCCTGCCGCCCTTGGCCGGGGTCGCGATCCTGGTGGCGCTGGCCGTCGGCGCGGCGCTGGCCGGTGCGCTGCTCGCCGGCCGGGCCCCGGTGCTGCTGGGCCCGACCCCGGAGGACCGGCTGGCCGCCGCCGAGCGCCGGGCGGCCGATCTGGCGGCGCGCAACCGGCTCGCCCGGGAACTGCACGACTCGGTGGGCCACGCGCTGAGCGCCGTCACACTCCAGGCGGGCGCGGCCCGCAAGGTCCTGGACAGCGACCCGGAGTTCGTCCGCGAGGCGCTGGCCGCGATCGAGGAGACCACCCGGCGCACGGTCGGCGAACTCGACTCCGTGCTCGGCCTGTTGCGCAGCGGCGAGGAGCAGGGGACGGCCGGGGCGACCGGCCCGGCGCTCGGCGCGCTGGACGGGCTGCTGGAGCGCTGCGGGGTGCCCGTCTCCCTCACCGTGCGGGGCGAACCGGGCACGGTTCCGGCCGTCGTGTCGCGGGAGGCGTACCGGATCGTGCAGGAGGGGCTGAGCAACGCGCTGCGGCACGGCGGGCCCAGGGCGGCGGTGGAGCTGCGGATCACGGTGTGCGCGGCGGACGTGGAGATCGTCATGGACAGTCCGCTGCCGGAGCGGCCCGCGGCGGTGCGGCCCGGGGGCGGGCGCGGACTGCGAGGTGTCGCCGAGCGGGCGGTGCTGCTCGGCGGCCGTGCGGAGGCCGGGCCGCACGAGGGCGGGTGGCGGCTGACCGCGCGCCTGCCCCTGCGTACGGACGGACGGGAGGAACGATGAGCACGACGGTCCGGGTGGTCCTGGCCGACGACGAGCGGATGGTGCGCACGGCGCTGCGCGTCATCCTGGACGCCGAACCCGATCTGGAGGTGGTCGGCGAGGCGGCGACCGGCGCGCAGGCCGTGTCCGTGGTGCGCGAGCTGCGGCCCGACGTGGTGCTGATGGACGTACGGATGCCGGAGGTCGACGGCATCCGGGCCACCGAGCAGATCCTCGGCTCGCTGGACGCGCCCCCGAGGATCGTCGTCGTCACCACCTTCGAGAACGACTCCTACGTGTACGACGCGCTCGTCGCCGGAGCGGCGGGTTTCCTGCTCAAGCGCGCGGCGGCCGAGGACCTCGTGCAGGCGGTGCGGCTGGTCGCCCGCAGCGACACATTGCTGTTCCCGGCGGCGGTCCGGGCCCTGGCGGCCGGGCACCGGAAGCGGCAGGGGTCCGCCCCGCCGTGGGCGGCCCGGCTCACCGAGCGGGAGGCGGAGGTGCTGCGGCTGATGACGGCCGGGCTGACCAACGCGGAGATCGCCGGGCGGCTGGCCGTGGGGGCCTCGACGGCCAAGACGCACGTGGCGGCAGTGCTCGCGAAGACCGGTGCCCGGGACCGCACCCAGGCCGTGATCGCGGCGTACGAGTCGGGGTTCGTCTCCCCGGGAACTTCGGGTGATCATGAGGAATCGGTGAGAATCGGCACAACCGGGAACGCCCCGTGACGCCCTGCTCGTCCCCCGAGCGGGATGAACAGAACGATCAGGCGCACGTCGGTCTTCTGCCTGCTGCTGGTTCTCGCCCTTCTGGTGCGGGCGACCTGGGTGCAGGCGTACCGGGCACAGGCGCTCGCGGACAACGAACACAACCGGCGGAACACCATCGCGCAGTACGCGCAGCCGCTCGGTGACATCATCGTGGCCGGGAACCCGGTCACCGGATCGAAGAGGACGGTGGGCAGCGATCTCGCGTACAAACGCACCTACAGCCGGGGCGAGCTCTACGCGGCCGTCACCGGCTACAGCTCTCAGGCGTACGGCGCCACCCAGCTCGAAGGCATCTACAGCCATGTGCTGGACGGCACCGACGACCGGCTGAAGAACCCGCTGGACGCGGTGACGGGCAAGCAGGCGGCCCCGGGCAACGTCCTGACGACGATCGACCCGGCCGTGCAGAAGGCGGCGTACGGGGCGCTCGGCGCCGACAAGGGCGCCGCCGTCGCGATCGAGCCGAGTACCGGGCGGATCCTGGGCATGGTCTCCACCCCCTCGTACGACCCGTCGACGATCAGCGGGACGACGGACGGCGACGCCTGGCAGAAGCTGCTCGACGACGAGGACAAGCCGATGGTCAACCGGGCGCTCCGGCAGCCGCTGGCACCGGGTTCCACGTTCAAGCTGGTGGTGGCCGCCGCGGCGCTGGAGGACGGGCTGTACGGCTCGGTCGACGAGCGCACGGCCAGCCCCGACCCGTACACCCTGCCCGGCACCAGCACCGTCCTGCGCAACGAGAGCGCCACCGCGCCCTGCGAGAACGCCACGCTGCGCACCGCGCTCCAGTACTCCTGCAACAACGTCTTCGCGAAGGCCGCCGTCGACCTCGGCCAGGACAAGGTCCGGGCGATGGCGGAGAAGTTCGGCTTCAACACCGGGAAGCTCGACGTGCCGGTGCGGGCGAGCGAGAGCGTCTACCCGTCCGGCATGGACCGCCCGCAGACGGCGCTGACGGGCATCGGCCAGTTCGAGGTGACCGCGACGCCGTTGCAGATGGCCATGGTGTCGGCCGCCCTCGCCAACGGCGGCGAACTCGCCGCCCCGCACATGGTGTCCCGGGTGACGGACTCCGAGGGCACCACGCTGCGGGAGTACGCGGACGGGGACACCGAGCGGGTCGTCTCGCGGGGCACCGCCGAGCAGTTGCGCAGCGCCATGGTGACCGTCGTCGAGCAGGGCACCGGTACCAACGCCCGGATCGCCGGGGCCGAGGTGGGCGGCAAGACGGGTACCGCGCAGAACGGTGTGGACAACAGCAGGACCCCGTACGCCTGGTTCACCTCGTACGCGAAGGACGCCTCGACCGGCAAGGAGGTCGCGGTGGCGGTGGTCGTCGAGGACTCGGGCGCGGCCCGCTCGGAGGTCAGCGGCAACGGCCTGGCGGCGCCGGTCGCCCAGAAGATGATGAGGGCGGCGCTGGCGGACTGAGGCTCCGGCCCGCGCCCCGCGGTCACGGGCCGGTGGGGAGGGCCGACGGACTCCCCCACCGGCCCGGTTCCTCATCGGCCGAGGCGTGACAGCGCCCCGGCGACGGCTGCCAGGTCCGGGTCCGAGGCCAGCCCGGCGTGGTACAGGCGCAGTTGGTTGGCGCCGAGCGAGCGGGCGTGCGCGGCGTCCCGCTCCAGTGTGGCGGGGCTGCCGCCCATGCCCGTGACCACGCAGAAGTTGGCCGCGAGCACTCCCGCGCGCCCGGCGAACGGGCCCAGCACGGCCTCGCGCGCCGCGTCGCCCCCGGTGCAGGGCAGCACCACGCCGTCCGCGACCGACAGGACGTGCCCGGGGTCGACGCCCACGTTCGCACCGGTGCGGTACGGCGCGGGGTCGGCGTGCAGCAGCACCTGGAAGCCCGGTTCCGCCGCCGCCCGCACGGCGGCCACCGCGGACTCCTGGAGCGTGCGGGCGACCGTGCCGCGCCACTGGAGGGTGGCGTCGGCGAGGCCGGCGCCGAGGAGTTCGCGTACGGCCTCCCAGCCGGCCTCCGTGGACCCGGAACCGGCCCAGCACGGCTCCAGCGCCCGGCGTACGGCCGCGGCCAGGGCATCGGCGTCCAGGCCCTGTCCGGCGTACCCGGTGCGGCAGGCGGAGCAGAAGCAGAGCGACATCAGGTACTGCGCCGCGTCGCCGAGCCCGACGCCCGTGGTCTTGTCGTGGGCGTGCAGATGCGCGAAGCCGTACCAGCCGCAGGACTCCAGCTCGGTGCCGCCCGCACCGTCGCGCACCGCGGCCTCGGCGGCCAGGTCGGTCAGGTACGCGCGGACCTCGGGCCGCGCGATGCACGGCGCCCAGGGGTAGCGGTCGCCGTACGCGTTGACGACGGAGGTCTCGGGGTGCTCGGCGCCCAGGCGGGAGTTGTGCGCGAGGACCACCCAGGTGTGCACCTGGAGGCCGGTGGCGGCGAGGGTCCGGGCCGCCTGTGCGTACGGGTCGTCCGCGGCCACCCACGACTGCGCGTAGGGGCGCAGCGCGCGCCCCGCCCAGCGCGCCCCGTCCGGCGGGTAGAGCACCGCCGCGTGTTCGGCGGTGACGATGCGACGGGCGGGGTGGCGCGGGGTCAGCGCCCGGGTGGAGTGGTAGGCGGCGGCGAGCGTCACCTGACGGACGCCCAGGTCCGCGATGCGGACGGCCGCGTCCGGGTCGCCCACGACGTCCCAGGGATAGAGGAAGACGGAGGTCTTCACCCGCGCCGCTCCTGTCCGTGCTTCTCCAGGACGGCGCGGCCGCGCGCGATGATCCCGGCGAGCTCCTCGACGTGGTCGGCGGGCGGTTCGGTGAGCGGGGTGCGGACCGGGCCGACGGCCAGGCCGCCGAGCCGGACCCCGGCCTTGACGAGCGAGACGGCGTAGCCGCGGCCCTTGGCGCGCAGTTCGACGAGCGGCCGGTAGAAGTGGTCGAGGAGTTCGCCCGTCAGGGCGTCGTCGCCGGCTTCCAGGGCCCGGTAGAAGGCGAGCGCGATGTCGGGGGCGAAGGCGAAGACGGCCGAGGAGTAGAGCGTGACGCCGATGCCGCGGTAGGCGGGGCCGGTGAGTTCGGCGGTGGGCAGCCCGTTGAAGTACAGGAAGTCCCGGTCCGGCGCCTCGGTGCGGACGGCGCTGACGATGCGCTGCATCAGGTCGAGGTCGCCGTAGCCGTCCTTGAGGCCGATGACGCCGGGGGTCCGGGCCAGTGCGACGACGGTCCCGGGGGTGAAGACGGCGTTGTCGCGCTGGTAGACGATCGTCTCCAGGCCGGTGGCCGCGGCGAGCGCGGTGTAGTGGGCCAGCAGCCCCTCCTGGTCGGCGACGACGAGGTAGGGGGGCATGGCGAGGAGCCCGTCCGCACCGGCCTCCTCGGCGATCCGGGCGTACTCGACGGCGAGCGCGGTGCCGTACCCGGCTCCCGCGACGACGGGCACCTGCCCGGCGGTCTCCTCGACGGCCGCGGCGACGACGGCGCGGAACTCCTGCGGCGTCAGCGCGTGGAACTCGCCGGTGCCGCAGCAGGCGAAGACCGCCGCCGCACCGGCGTCGACGCCGGTGCGCACATGGGCGCGGAAGGCGTCGAGGTCGACGGCGCCGTCCGGGCCGTACGCGGTGACGGGGAAGAAGAGCGGCCCGGTCGCGCGGTGGAGTCGGGCGGCAAGAGGGGCTGAGGTCACTGGCACTCCCTGAGCAGATCCAGGCGTACACAATTCTGATCGCCGTCCACATTCGTGAACATCTGCACGCTAAGCCAGCCGGCCGGCGCAGGTCAAGGAGAAGAACGTGCGGGGCACCCGGCCCCACCCCCTGGATCACCACCCCGCCGGAGCGGCGGGGCCCCCTTGACCCACCTCGCCGGACCTCCTTACCTTGTCCACACATATGAATGAGGTCCATGGTTTTGGCTCCTGGCGGGCATGTCCCGCAGGTACCGCAGGGGCCCTGCCGCGCGCCCGGTGCGCGCGTGCGCACCCACGCACCGAGGAGATCCGCGCATGCCCGCTCCCCGCACCGTCCTGCTCACCGGCGCCGCCGGCGGACTCGGCACCCTGATGCGCGGGCTCCTGCCCGCGTACGGCTACGAACTCCGGCTCCTGGACGCCCTCCCCGTCGAGGGCGAGCCCGGCGCGATCACGGCCGACCTCGGCGACCGGGCGGCGCTGCGCGAGGCCGTGCGGGGCGTCGACGCGATCGTCCACCTCGCCGGCATCTCCCTGGAGTCCTCCTTCGAGAAGATCCTGCGGGCCAACATCGAGGGGACGTACAACCTCTACGAGGCCGCGCGCGAGGAGGGCGTCCGGCGCGTCGTCTTCGCCTCCTCCAACCACGTCGTCGGCCACACCCCCCGCCCGCTGCCCGGCGACCCGCTGATCACCGTCGACGCCCCGCGCCGCCCCGACACCTTCTACGGCCTGTCCAAGTCCTTCGGGGAGGACCTCGCCCAGCTGTACTGGGACCGGCACGGCATGGAGACCGTCTCGGTGCGCATCGGATCGTGCTTCCCCCGGCCGACCTCCGTACGGATGCTGTCGCTCTGGCTGAGCCCCGAGGACGGCGCCCGGCTCTTCCACGCCGCGCTCACCGCCGAGGACGTGCGGCACACCGTCGTCCACGGCTCGTCCGCCAACACCCGGCTGTGGTGGGACCTGGCCCCGGCCCGCGCGCTGGGCTACGAGCCGAGGGACGACTCGGAGCCGTACGCGGCGGAGCTCGTCGCCGAGCAGGGGGAGCTGGACCCGGACAACCCCGACCACGCGCACCTCGGCGGCCACTTCTGCGCCGATCCGCCGATCTGGCCGCGCTGACCGGCGCCGCCGGGGCCGGTCAGCGCCCGCCGGGGAGCCGGTCCGCGTCCGCCGGGGAGCCGGTCCGCGTCCGCCGCGGAAAACCGCGCGACAGCGCGTCCGCCGACGGGCAGGATGCGGGGTCATGCCGAGACCTTCCGGATTCCTGTACGAGCAGCACGGCGACGCGAGCGTCACCATCACCCACCACGGCCGCCCCGCGGGCACGCTGCGCGGCGGCCGGGCGGAGAAGTTCCTGGCCGAGGTGGAGTCCGGGGACGCCCAGCTGGTGATGGCCCGCTGGACCGGGGCGTACAAGCACGGCAACGAGCGCACCGCCCGCGACCACCCGCGCAACCGGTCGCGCAGGCGCTGACGGGCGGACACCGCGCGCTCACGGCCGGGCGTCCGGGCACCCGCGCGGGCGGGGAAGCGCGGGGCGGGACGCCGGCAAAGGTAAGGGAACGGCAAAGCCGGGTCGTTCGTTACTCCGGACATGACCGCTATGACCCCCGGCTCGAACATCCCTCTCTCCGCCGCCCGCGTGGCAGTGGACGTCTCCGCCCCGGTGCGGCTCGACGTTTCGGGCCTGCTGCTCACCGCAGACGGCAAGGTGCGCTCGGACGACGACTTCATCTTCTACAACCAGCCCACGGGCCCCGGCGTGACCTACCGCTCCGGCGGCGGCACCGCGCCCGACTCGATCCTGGTGGACACCGCGGCGGTCCCGCCCGGCATCGAGAAGATCGTCGTCACGGCGAGCCCGGACGCGGCGGGCCAGACCTTCCAGGGCATCGAGCCCACCGCGACCGTGCGCAACGCCGACGACAACAGCGTGCTCGCCACGTTCACCCCGCCCCGGCTCGGCACCGAGACGGCGCTCGTGGTCATCGAGGTCTACCTCCGCAACGGCGCCTGGAAGGCCCGCGCGGTCGGCCAGGGCTACGCCAACGGCCTGGCCGGCATCGCCACGGACTTCGGCGTCTCGGTCGAGGAGGAGCCCGCCGCCGCTCCGGCCCCCGTGCCCGCCGCGCCCCCGATGCCGTCCACCGGCCCGGTGGACCCGCGGATCGCCGCGCCCCCGGCGCCCGCCGCCCCGCCGGCTCCGCCCGCCACCGGGAGGATCAGCCTCGACAAGGGCCGGGTCAGCCTCCAGAAGAACCAGACGGTCTCCCTGGTCAAGGGCGGCCGGCCGCTGCTCTCCCAGGTCAAGATGGGCCTCGGCTGGGAGCCCGCCTTCCGCGGCAAGGACATCGACCTCGACGCCTCGGTGATCGCCTACGGCCCGCAGCGCAATCACATCGACAGCTGCTACTTCGGCAAGCTCTCCATCCTGAACGGCGCGATCAAGCACTCCGGCGACAATCTCACGGGCGAGGGCGCGGGGGACGACGAGGTGATCGTCGTGGACCTGGGCCGCATCCCTCCGGAGGCGACCGGCCTGGTCTTCACGGTCAATTCGTTCACCGGCCAGAAGTTCACCGAGGTCGCCAAGGCCTACTGCCGACTGATCGACGGGACCACCGGCGAGGAGCTGGTCCGCTTCGACCTGACCGGCACCGAGCCGCAGACCGGCGTGATGATGGCCAAGCTGATCAGGCAGTTCTCCGGCGAGTGGGAGATGACGGCCATGGGCGACTTCGTGAAGTCGCGCACCGTCCGGGGCATGGTGAAGCCCGCGGCCCAGGCGCTGTGACGCCTCGTGGGGCCGGAAACGGCCCGGGGGCGCCCGCGGATGCGGACGCCCCCGGGGCCCTGGTCGTGACCGGTGCCCCTCTCAGAGCTTGGTCAGCTTGGAGTACGGGTGCAGGATCCTCCCCTGCCGCCCGGCGAAGTCGATGAGCACCGCGTCGTTGTCGCCCTCGACGGCGAGGACCCGGCCGAGGCCGAACTGATCGTGCGACACCCGGTCGCCCGCGTCGAACGATTCGACGGGCGGGGCCTCCTGGGCCGGGCGGTTGAAGGGGCTGGAGGGCAGGTGGCGCCGGGATCCGGCTGACTGTTTCATTACTGCGAGTATGCGCCCCGCGGACGGCGCCGGGGAACACCCGGGACCGTACCCGTCCGCCGCGGGGCGGCCGGGGCGCCGGGCCCGCCGTCAGTTCTTCCAGGGCCAGTCCGCGTCCCGGCCCGCCTCCAGCAGCGGCACCATGCGGAACGCCGCGTCCGAAAGCCCCCCGAAGGTGTGGCGGTTCCCGCTCCCCGACGGGGCGTGCCCGACCCGGTGACCGGCCAGGTTCCAGGTGTAGACGGGCACGGTGGACGGCACCGCCGCGGTGACGTCCCCGGCGTACGAGAACGCCGCCTGTTCGTCGGTGACGATCAGCACCCGGTCGTGGGACCGGTAGTGCCGGCGCACCGCCTCCGCCGTGTCGGTGCCGCCGAGGTCGCCGAAGCGCTCCAGGACCTTCAGCACGGACTCGCTCCGGCGGTACTTCACCGGTGCGCTGCTCGTGCCGAACTGCACCAGGTCGGCGTCGGCCGCCCGGAGCGCCAGCGCCGTGCCGAAGATCGCGGCGGCGTCGGCCCGGTTGAGCTGCGAGCGGTCCGAGAGCGGCGACCACATCGAGCCCGAGCGGTCGACCAGGACCAGCGTCCGCCCCGGCAGGGCGGGCACGTTGTCCAGCGAGTGGCCGAGCGCCTTCTCCAGCGGGTGGGCCCAGCGCAGCGAGGGCGCGTGCTGGTGAGCGGCGAGGTAGCGGAACGGGAACTGTCCGGACGCGGCGACCGCGGCCGGGTCGCAGATCCTCGCCGCCACCCGCGCGGCGACCTCGTCCGAGACGCCCGCCTCGTCGAAGTTGCGCAGATTGCGGATGAGCGCCATCGCGCCCATCGACGGAATCACCGCTTCCCAGGCCGTGGCGTCCATCGGTCCCTGCAGCCAGCCCGCCAGGGCCTCCCAGGTCATGCCCGCGGCGGCCAGCCGGTCCGCCCCGTCGGGGCCCTCGATCACGGCCCGCCGCTCCTCGACCGGCAGCTCCATCAGCGCGCGATGGGCGGTCAGGACGCGGTCGAAGACCGGCGGCACGGCCGTCTCGGGGTGGTGACGGCGGTCGAGGGCGTACCGGAACAGCTCGCCCTGCCACGGCTTTTCGGGGTCGGGCGAGGCGTGCACCAGGTTCAGGACGTCGCCGAAACGGTAGCCCTTGGACGCGGTGTCGTACTTCAGCAGCGACTTGCCGTTGTAGAGCCGGCGCACGGCGTCGGCGATGCCGCGCTTGACCGGCTTGGGCACGGCCCGGCCGTAACACGAGGTCCAGTAGCCGAGGAGTTCACCGGGCTCGTCGGCGCGCAGCAGCGCGGAGTCGACGACCCGGCGGTTGGACGGGCCGGCCTCGGCGCCCGCCTCCAGCCGTGCCTTGACGTACTCGGCGGCGCCGACGATCGAGGCGGTGCGCATCCGGCCGTCGCGGCGCAGCCAGTGCAGCAGGCCCGCGGTCCACTCCGGGTCCTCGACGGCCAGGGTCCGCACCAGGGTGGAGAAGCGGTCGTCGCGCTGCGCGCCGTCCTCGTAGAAGGTCTGCTGCGAGACGAAGTTGGCGACCGCGAGCAGGAAGAGTTCGGAGCGCGCGTCGCGCAGATGTCCCCGGCCGCCCTGATGGGTCGGCGCGGTGCGCCCGGTGGACTTCACGGGCGAGACGGCCCGGGGGCGGGTGGTGCGGGTGTTGAAGCGTGCCATGTGAATTCCCCCGAATTCATTGGGAGAAGGCACGGCCGAAAGAGGTGCCCGAGATCAGGGGTCGGCGACGGACTTACTGATGCTCTGTCCGATTGAGCTACCGGCCGGAGCCGGACGGGACTCGAACCCGCAACCCTCAGTTCAAAGGAAGTAACCGTTGCCTGCGCACCGGGCACCCCCCGGCGTTCGTGCCTCCCGAGATCATGTCCGGCGGCGGCGTTTTCTGGACAAGAAGGAGCCGCGGCCTGCGCACCGGGAGGTGCGTGCAGCCATTGCTGATGAAGTTGTGGTGCCCAGAGATCCGGTTCGGCGGAACCGACGAAGGTGCTCTGCCGACTGAGCTACACCGGAGCGAGATCCGGTGGCGGGACTCGAACCCGCGACATCCCCATTAAGAGTGGAAGTAGGTCCTGCCTGCGCACCTGGGCACGGACAGGACTCTAAAAGAGGAACCGCCCGGTGCGCGAGGGAATTACGCGCCCGAGCGGTTCACCCGCACGAGTTGTCGCTGCCGCTTCCGGCCGGTGCTTCTTCTTGCCGCTACTTCTTCGGCTGGCGCTTCCACGGGCCGGTGATGGCGAGCATGATGCCCGGCGTCTGGATGTTGGCGTACAGCGTCCGGCCGTCGGGCGAGAACGTGACACCGGTGAACTCGCTGTACTCCGGCTCCTTCTCGGTGCCGATGTTCAGGTCGTTGCGCGCGATGGGGTAGGTGCGGCCGCTCTCGGTCGCGCCGAAGAGGTGCTGGACCCCCTCGCCGTCCTCGGCGATGACCAGACCGCCGTACGGCGACACGGTGATGTTGTCCGGGCCGTCGAAGGCGCCGTCCTTCGACGGGTCGGAGTTCACGCCGAGGAGCACCTTCAGCGTCAGCGTGCGGCGCTTGGGGTCGTAGAACCAGACCTGGCCGTCGTGCTGGAGGGGGCTCTCGGAACGGGCGAACGAGGAGACGACGTAGGCGCCCCCGTCGCCCCACCACATGCCTTCGAGCTTGCGGGCGCGGGTGATCTCGCCGTCCGCGAACTGCTTGCGCACCGAGACGGACTTGGCGTCGCGGTCGGGCACGTCGACCCAGTCCACGCCGTACACCGTGCCGATCTTCGTGGCGCGGGACAGGTCGTCGACGAACTTGCCGTTGCTGTCGAAGCACTTGGTGGCCTGGAGGACACCGGCGTCGTCGGCGAGGGTGCGCAGCTTGCCGCGGCCGTGCCGGAAGCCCTGCGGCGGGACCCAGCGGTAGAGCAGCCCGTTGGGGTTGCCGGCGTCCTCGGTCAGGTAGGCGTGACCGCGCTTGGGGTCGATCACGACGGCCTCGTGGGCGTACCGGCCGAACGCCTTGATCGGGTGCGGGTCGCGGTTGGCGTTCCGGTCGTACGGGTCGACCTCGAAGACGTAGCCGTGGTCCTTGAGCAGGCCGTTCTTGCCGGCCTTGTCCTCGGTCTCCTCGCAGGTGAGCCAGGTGCCCCACGGGGTGGCGCCACCGGCGCAGTTGGTGGACGTGCCCGCGATGCCGACCCACTCGGCGACCCGGCCGTCGCGGCGGGTCTCCACGACGGTGCAGCCGCCGGCCGCGATCGGGTCGTAGACGAGGCCCTCGGTGAGCGGCACCGGGTGGTCCCAGCCGGCCCGGGTGCCGGCCAGCTCGTGGTTGTTGACGAGCAGGGTGACGCCGCGCGGGCCCTCGAAGGCGGCCGTGCCGTCGTGGTTGGAGGGGGTGTACTCACCGCTCTCCAGCTTGGTGACGCCGCAGTGGGTGACGACCTTGTACGAGAAGCCGGCGGGGAGCGCGAGGATGCCCTCGGGGTCGGCGATCAGCGGTCCGTAGCCGGGCTCGCGGCCGTGACCGTGCCCGTGGTCCTGGTCGTGTCCGTGGGCCTGCTTCGGGTCGTCGGCGGCCAGGGCACCGGGCGCGGTGGCCAGGGAGGCGACGGTGCCGGTCAGGGCGATGCCGGCACCGGTGAGTGCGGACTGCTTGGTGAATTCCCTGCGCGTGATGGGCATCACGTACTCCTGGGGGCGACTGGGCGGGTTGTTTGCGGGCCCACAGTCGCGCCCCTGTGCCAACGGAAGTTGAACTGCGGGCGACGCCGGGGGACATCCTTCCTGTGCACTTGGCCGAAAACGGATGTCCGACCCTCCGTCGCCCACCGCAGCGGACTGCGCGTCGGCGCCGTCCGCGCGATCCCGCCCGTCCGTGCCGCCGGGGTGAGCGGACGGTGCGCCCGCCGAAGTCCGGAACCGGGCACCCCGGTTCCGCCGCCCTCCCGGCCGTCCTCCCGCCCCGGAGCACTCCGGAGCGGGGCGGCGCATCGTTCAGGAGCCCGCGCGCGACCGGGCCTTGAACGCCGCCTTGCGGGCCTCCTTGGCCTTCTTCTTGTCGCTGTGCAGCCGTCCCATCGCTTCGAGGACCTCCGCCGTCGCCGGGTGCTCCACCCGCCACGCCTCGTCGAAGAAGCCGCTGTGCTGCCCGGCCAGGCCCTCGACCAGGTCCTGGAGTTCGTCCAGGTCCCCGTCGGCCTCCAGCTGGGCCGCGATCGTGTCGACGGCGAGCCAGAAGATCATCGGCTCCGGCGGCGCGGGCACGTCCGCCGCGCCCAGCTCCGCGAGCCAGACCCGGGCGAGGCCGCCCAGTTCGGGGTCGTCCAGCACCGCGCGCACCGCGGGCTCCGCCTCGGCGCCGACCAGGGCGAGGGCCTGCTGGCAGTGGAGCCTGCGCAGCGGGGCCTGCCGGTCCGTTCCGCGGGCCGCCGCCAGGAGTTCGGACCCGGCGCCGTCCGTCCCGCGCCGGGCGAGCCACAGTCCGACCTCGGCGCGGGCCGCCGCCTCGGGGTAGTACGCGATGCCGCCGAGGAGCGCGTCGGCGCCCTTGTCCGCGAGGTCGCCGACGGCCGGGGCGTCCACCCCGGCCTCCAGCATCCGGGCCCGCAGGCCGTACAGCCCGAGGGGGGTCAGCCGCACCATTCCGTACCGGGTGACGTCCTCGTCGTCGTCCGGTCCGGCGCCGTCCTCGTCCTCCTCGACCAGCAACGCCTCGTCCACCGGGCGGTATTCGACGATCCCGATCGGTTCGAGGACCCGGAACTGGTCGTCGAGGCGCATCATCGCCTCGGACACCTGCTCGAGGATGTCGTCGGTCGGCTCGCCCATGTCGTCGGGCACGACCACCGACGCGGCGAGGGCGGGCAGCGGCACGGGGACCGCCTCGGTGCCGCCCCCGCCGTCGCCGACGGTGAGCAGGTACAGGTTGCCGAGGACCCCGTCGAGGAACTCCGCCTCCACCTCCGGGTCCCAGTCCAGGGATTCGAAGTCGATCGTGCCGTCCTCGGCGACGAGGTCGGCGAGGTCGTCGAAGGCGGGAGCGGTGGCATCGGCGTGGACGGCCTCCAGGCCGTCGAGCCAGATCGACAGGACGTCCTGCGGTGAACCGCCGGTGACGAGCGCCAGGTTCTCGCCGGCGGTCACGGTCCCCTCCGCGTCCGGCCCGGCGGCCTCGTCGGGGTCCTCGACGTCGAGGAGGCCGGCGTCGACCGCGAGCCGCCACGCCTCACTGGCCTCCGCCGCGCCGTCCTCGTCCGGCTCCAGGCCGAGGTGCTCGGCCGCCGCCGGCAGCTGCGCGTCCACGAGTTCGCCCCCGGCGCCGACCCGGGTTTCGGGCCCCGCCCATCGGGCGAGCCGGACCGCGCGGGCGAGCAGCGGCGTGGCGAGCGCGTCCCGCGCCAGCTCGGCGTCGGTGCGCAGCCGTACGGGCGGCAGGGTGGGGCGCTCTGCGGACATCAGGCGGTTCTCCTCGGGGCGTACCGGACGTACCGGGCGTACGGATCGGGCGTACGGCGCACGGATCGGGCGGCCCAAGCGTAGACGCATTTCGCCCCATGCCGCCCGGTTCATGCAACGGACAGTGGCAGTACACCCGCCAGACCTTGACAACGTCCTTCCGCACCCAAGAGATTGACGCGCGTAGACCTCTCCATCCGACCCTCGATCCCCCCGGAGCCCGTGATGCCTTCCGCATCGTCCAGGACGACCGCCGTCTCCGCCGTAGTCACCGCCGCGCTCGCCGCCGGTCTGCTCACCGGCGCCGCCACCACCTCCGCGTCCGCCTCCCCGACCGCCGACGCCCAGGTCCGCATCCACGACATCCAGGGCTCCACCCGGATATCCCCGCTCGTCGGCCGGCAGGTCGCCGGGGTCACGGGCATCGTCACGGGCGTGCGGACGTACGGCTCGAAGGGCTTCTGGTTCCAGGACCCGGAGGCCGACGCCGACCCCGCCACCAGTGAGGGCATCTTCGTCTACACGGGCTCCGCGCCCACGGTCGCGGTCGGTGACGCGGTCACCGTCTCCGGCACCGTCACCGAGTACGTCCCGGGCGGCCTCGACTCCGGCAACCAGTCGCTCACCCAGCTCAGCAAGCCCACCGTCACCGTGGTGTCCTCCGGCAACGCCCTGCCCGAGGCGGTGCGGATCACGTCGCGTTCGGTCCCCTCCCGGTACACCCCCGAGGGCGACCCGGCGGCGGGCGGCTCCATCAACGCGCTGCCGCTGAACCCGTCCCGCTACGCCCTGGACCACTACGAATCCCTCGAAGGCATGAACGTCGCCGTCGGCACCTCGCGGGTGGTCGGCGCCACCGACGCGCACGCCGAGCTGTGGGTGACGGTGAAGCCGAACGAGAACGACACCCGCCGCGGCGGCACCGTCTACGGCGGGTACGACGCGCAGAACACCGGGCGGCTGCAGATCCAGTCGCTGGTGCCGCTGGCGCAGCAGCCCTTCCCGAAGGCGAACGTGGGCGACGTGCTGTCCGGCGCGACCGAGGGCCCGCTCGACTTCAACCAGTACGGCGGTTACACGCTGACCGCCCGCACCATGGGCACGGTCGTCGACGCGGGCCTGCGCCGGGAGACCACCCGCAAGCAGCGCAGCGGCGAGCTGGCCGTGGCGACGTACAACGTCGAGAACCTCGACCCGAGCGACCCGCAGGAGAAGTTCGACGCGCTCGCCGCGGCCGTCGTCGACAACCTCGCCTCGCCCGACGTGCTGGCCCTGGAGGAGATCCAGGACAACAACGGTTCGAAGAGCGACGGCACGGTCGCCGCCGACCTGACGGTCGGGAAGTTCATCGACGCGATCAGGGCTGCGGGCGGCCCGGCGTACGAGTGGCGCTCGATCGACCCGGAGGACAAGAAGGACGGCGGCGAGCCCGGCGGCAACATCCGCCAGGTGTTCCTCTTCAACCCGGAGCGGGTCTCGTTCACCGACCGCGCCGGTGGTGACGCCACGTCGGCGACCGAGGTCGTGCGCGAGCGGGGCCGCGCGGCCCTCACCCTCTCCCCCGGCCGGATCGACCCGGCGAACCCGGCGTGGGAGAACAGCCGCAAGCCGCTCGTCGGGGAGTTCGTCTTCCGCGGCCGTCCGGTGTTCGTCGTCGCCAACCACTTCGCGTCCAAGGGCGGCGACGAGTCCATCTTCTCGCAGCACCAGCCGCCGACCCGTTCCTCGGAGGTCCAGCGGCACGCGCAGGCCGAGACGGTCAACACCTTCGTCAAGAAGCTGCTGAGCGTCCAGAAGAACGCGGACGTCCTGGTCGTCGGCGACATCAACGACTTCGAGTTCTCCGGCACGGCAAAGGCGCTGACGGCCGGGGGCGTGCTGTACCCGGCGATCAAGTCCCTGCCGCGCTCGGAGCGTTACTCGTACGTCTACCAGGGCAACAGCCAGGTTCTCGACCAGATCCTGACCAGCCCGTCGATCGACGACTTCGCCTACGACAGCGTGCACATCAACGCCGAGTTCGCCGACCAGAACAGCGACCACGACCCGCAGGTGATCCGCTTCCGCCCGTAGGCCGTACGGTCCGCACGGACCCGTTCCGTGCGGACCGCCCTACGCGCCCGTCCCCGGCCGCATGCCGAGCGCGGGCGTGTAGCGGTTCACGCCGCCGCCGATCATCCCCGGGTACGACTGCACCCGTTCCCACTGCGACGTGCTCGACCCGACCCCGGCACCGGGCGCGGCCAGGGCGGCCCGGTGGGCCGCGGCGCTCTCCCATTCGGCGTAGTTCAGCACGCGCGTCCCGTCGGTGCTCACGTGGAAGTGCGCCGCGATACCTCCGGAAGCGAGCACGGGATCGGTCGCCATCGCCTCGAACACGGCGTCCACCCAGTCCCGCTGCCGGGCCGGGTCCGCCCCGTCGAACTCGACGTCGACGATCGCCACGCAGCCCGGCTCCCGTTCGTCGCCCTCCACCGCCGTCCCGGACCGGTACAGCTCGTAGGTGTGCAGCCCGAGCCGCCGGATGCCGGGCACGGCCGCGTCGATCTCCGCGTTGCGCTCGTCCCTGCCGTGCCGGAAGAAGTCCTGGTACGCCTGCTCGTCGCTCCACTGGCTGTAGTGGAACAGGGTCTTCCCGTCCTCACCCGCGTGGACGGTGTACGAGAGCAGCCCGGGGTGCGGCCAGTCCCGGCCGGCCCACGCCCGCCGGATCGCCTCGACCGTCCGGCGCAGGCGCTCGGGAGTGCCGACGTCCCAGGTGCTCGCCTTGACGAGTCCGACGTCGTTGCGGGCAAGATCGGGGCGGGATTCGAAGTGCACACTCATGACGGGTCCTTTCCGACCGGCGCACCGGAGTGGCGAGCCGTTGGCGCCCACCCTGATACGTCAAGTCCGCTTGAGGTCAACAGCACGTCCTGCTGCGGCGTCAGGCCCACCGACCGCACGACGAAGGAGTACCGCATGGCGCCGCACCTCAGGCCGATCGACCGCGAGGAGCATCTGGCGTTCGTCGCGAGCCGGCCGGCCGTGAGCCACATGCAGGTCCCGTCGTGGGGCGACGTGAAGCCCGACTGGCGTACGGAGAGCATCGGCTGGTTCGACCGGGACGGCGCGGGCCGGGAGCGGATCGTCGGGGCGGGGCTCGTCCTGTACCGGCCGATCCCCAGGGTGAAGCGCTCTCTGGCCTATCTGCCGGAGGGTCCCGTCATCGACTGGCACGACGGCGCCCTGCACGAGTGGCTGGATCCGATGCTGGCGCATCTGAAGGCGCGGGGCGCGTTCACGGTGCGGATGGGGCCGCCGGTGGTCGCCCGGCGCTGGGACGCCCGGACGGTGAAGGACGCCATCGCCGATCCGGCCGCCGGGCGCCTGCGCGAGGTGCGGCCGGACGAGGTGGAGCCGGGCGCCGCCGAGCTGGTGGAGCGGCTGCGCGGGCTGGGCTGGCGGCAGGGCGAGGAGGAGAGCGAGGACGGGTTCAGTGCGGGGCAGCCCCGGTACGTCTTCCAGGTGCCCTTCGCCGGACGGTCGTTGGAGGACGTCCAAAGCGGTCTGAACCAGCAGTGGCGGCGCAACGTCAAGAAGGCGGAGAAGGCGGGCGTCAAGGTCGTCGAGGGCGACTACGAGGACCTCCCGGCCTTCTACGAGCTGTACCGCGAGACGGCCGGGCGCGACCGCTTCATCCCCCGGCCGCTCGCCTACTTCCAGCGCATGTGGACCGCGCTGCGGGCCGAGGACCCCGACCGGATGCGGCTGTACCTCGCCCGGCACGACGGCGAGACGCTCTCCGCGGCGACGATGCTGACCGTGGGGAACCACGTCTGGTACTCCTACGGCGCCTCGACCGGCCGCAGGCGCGAGGTGCAGCCCAGCAACGCGGTCCAGTGGCGCATGATGAGCGACGCGCACGAGCGGGGCGCGGCCGTCTACGACCTGCGCGGCATCACCGACACCCTGGACGAGGGCAACCACCTGCTGGGCCTGCTGCGCTTCAAGGTCGGCACCGGCGGCCGGGCCGCCGAGTACGTCGGCGAGTGGGACTACCCGGTCAACAAGGTGCTCCACAAGGCGTTCTCGCTCTACATGGCACGCCGCTGACCCCGCCCCGGCAGCCCGCGGGGGCGGCCGGAGGCCGGGCGCCGCGGTGCCCGTGCCAGACTCCGGGGCATGATCCTGCGCATCGCCACCCGTGCCGACCTGCCCGCCGTCCTCGCCCTCCTCGCGGACGAGGAAGGGGTGGTCGATCCGGCCTCGGTCGTGGTCGACGAGGCGTACGAGAGTGCCTTCGCGGCCATCGCGGGCGACCCGCGCAACGAGATGCTGGTGCTGGCGGACGGCGACACGGTGCTGGGCTGTGCGCAGGCGACGTACATACCGGGGCTCGGCCGCAACGGCCGGGAGCGGGCGCTGATCGAGGCGGTGCGGATCAGGGCCGACCGGCGGGGCGGCGGGCTGGGGCGGGAACTGATGGCGCAGGCCGTGGAACGGGCCCGGCGGCGGGGGTGCGGGCTGGTGCAGCTGACCAGCGGCAAGCGGCGCGCGGACGCGCACCGGTTCTACGAGTCGCTGGGCTTCGCCCGCAGCCACGAGGGCTTCAAGCTCGCCCTCTGAGGCCCCGGAGCCCCCCTGGGCCCTCTGCGCAGGCGCCGCTACGCGGGGTCGGTGCGCCAGGCGGTCATGTTGAGCTCGTCGAGCAGCCGCACGTCGCTGCCCTTCAGGGGGAAGGTGCGCGGCTCCAGGCCGGGGGCGGGGGCGATCTCCAGCGCGTCGCCCTCGACGAGGTCGCCGCCGGTCGGGGTGGACACCCAGGCCAGGAGCGAGCGCACGGTCCTGCCCGGCTTCAGCACGACCGGCTGCGGGCCGCGGTCGGTGCCCATGTACGAGGAGCCCGGGTTGACCTTGACCGGCAGCGGGTCGCCTGCCTCGTCCAGGGCCCGCACGGAGGGGTAGCCGTTGACGGTGTACGGCTTGCTGCCGCAGTTGGTGAGGGTGAGCCCGACGGCCCGGTGACCGAGCGCCGCCTCCACCTCGCCCATGTCCACGACGACGCCGGAGGACGGGCAGTCGGCCCGGGAGGCGGTTTCCGTGGGCGTGGGGGCGGACGGCCGGTCGGGGAGGGCGACGGTGCCGCTCGGGAACGGGGTCGGCAGCTTGTCGGCGTGCACGGCCCACGAGCCGCTGGGGGTCGGTTCCGGCTCGCCCTCGCCCGCCGGTACGAGGAACCCGGCGCATCCGGAGAGCGTCAGGCCCAGGGCCCCGGTCAGGAGCGCGGCCGTCACCGGTCCGCGTCCGGCCGTTCTCGTCCCGGTGCCCGCCCCTGTCGGCCCTCGCATGCTCACGCACCCCGCCCCGCATCGACCCGCCGTGTAGACGTTCGATCATGCCAGAGACGGTGACCGGCCTCCCCCGATTGTTCAGCTCTGCTTTCTCTTCCCCTCCAGCAGAACTAAGTGGACCTTTACGGTCCGGTCGGCCGAGACTGCGGGCATGACAGCAACCGCGGCCCCCTTCGGCCGGGCGCTCTGCGCCATGATCACGCCCTTCACCGCCGACGGCGAGCTGGACCCGGACGCCGCCGGGAAGCACGCCGCCGGCCTGGTCGCCGACGGCTGCGACGGTCTGGTGCTCAGCGGCACCACCGGCGAGTCCCCGACCACCACCGACGCCGAGAAGGCCACGCTGCTGCGGGCGGTGCGGGCGGCGGTGGGCGACGGGGTGCCGATCGTCGCCGGGGTCGGCTCCCCGGACACCCGGCACACCATCGACCTCGCCCGGCAGGCCGAACGGGCGGGCGCGGACGGTCTGTTGGTGGTGACGCCGTACTACAGCAGGCCGCCGCAGGCCGCCGTCGAGGCGCACTTCCGGCGCGTCGCCGACGCGACCGGCCTCCCGCTGATGCTGTACGACATCCCCGGCCGCACCGGCACCCGCATCGAACCGGAGACCCTGCTGCGGCTCGCGGAGCACCCCCGCGTCGTGGCGGTGAAGGACTGCGCCTACGACCTCCTCGGCTCCACGAAGGTGATCGGCGCGACCTCGCTGGCGTACTACTCGGGCTGCGAGGAACTGAACCTGCCGTTGTACGCGGTGGGCGCGGCGGGCTACGTCAGCACGGTCGCCAATGTGGCGCCCCGTCAGCTGAGGGCGGTCCTGGACGCCTTCGACGCCGGGGACACCGCCGGGGCCGCCCGGCTGAACCTGCTGAACGCCCCGCTCACCGAGGCGATGATGGCGTCCGGGCTGCCCGGCGCGGTCACCGCCAAGGCGCTGCTCGGCGCCGGGCCGGTCCGGGAACCGCTGCAGCCCGCCGGGCGCGGGGCGACCGACGGGCTGCGCGAGGTCCACGAGGAACTGCTCCGCGCCACACGTCGGCCGTGACCGTGCGGCGGCGGGGCGTCGTCGGTCAGTTGTGGCTGTGCAGGATGTCGTTGAGGCCGCCCCAGACCGCGTTGTTCGGGCGGGCCTCGACGGCGCCGCTGACCGAGTTGCGGCGGAAGAGGATGTTCGAGGCGCCGGAGAGCTCGCGGGCCTTGACGATCTGGCCGTCCGGCAGCGTGACACGGGTGCCGGCCGTGACGTACAGCCCGGCCTCGACGACGCACTCGTCGCCGAGCGCGATGCCGACCCCGGCCTCGGCGCCGATCAGGCAGCGCTCGCCGATGACGATGCGCTCCTTGCCACCGCCGGAGAGGGTGCCCATGGTGGAGGCGCCGCCGCCGATGTCGGAACCGTCGCCGACGACGACGCCCGCGGAGATCCGGCCCTCGACCATGGAGGTGCCGAGGGTGCCCGCGTTGAAGTTGACGAAGCCCTCGTGCATGACGGTCGTGCCGGCGGCGAGGTGCGCGCCGAGCCTGACCCGGTCGGCGTCGGCGATCCGGACGCCCTTGGGCGCGACGTAGTCCGTCATCCGGGGGAACTTGTCCACCGAGGTGACCTGGAGGTGCAGGCCGTCGGCGCGGGCGTTCAGCCGCACCTTCTCCAGGTCGTCGACGGCGACCGGGCCGAGCGATGTCCAGGCGACGTTGGCGAGGAAGCCGAAGATGCCGTCGAGGTTCTGCCCGTGGGGCCGGACGAGCCGGTGCGAGAGGAGGTGCAGGCGCAGGTAGGTGTCGTGCGCGTCGAGCGGCTTGTCGTCGAGCGAGGCGATGACCGTACGGACGGCGACGATCTCGACCCCGCGGCGGGCGTCCACGCCGATGGCCTTAGCGGCGCCCTCGCCGAGGAGGTTGACGGCCTGGTCGGGGGTGAGCCGTTCGGTTCCGGCCGGGCCCGGCTCGGCGGTGAGTTCGGGGGCGGGGAACCAGGTGTCGAGAACGGAACCGTCGCCGGCGATGGTGGCGAGGCCGGCGGCGACGGCGCCGGTGGTGCGAGCAGGAGTCGTGTCGGTCATGACACGAAACCTAACCGGCGGGGCGCCGCCGGGGCCAACCGGTCTCGCCGGACGGTCGCGGCCCGGCCCGGCGGACCGGACCCGCCGGGTCAGCCGGGCTGTGTCCGCCGTTCGGGTACCGGCGCCACGGCCCCCTCGCGCACCGGCGCGGACGGCGCGGCGGCCCCCCGCAGCCGTCGCGCCGCCAGCACCGCCAGCCCCGCGGCGCAGGCCAGTACCGCGCAGACGGGCCAGAGCAGTCCGGGCGCGTGGGCGTAGAGCGTGCCGCCGAGCGGCGGCGCCAGCACCTGGCCGCTGATGGAGGCGCCCGCGTACAGGCTCTGGAAGCGTCCCTGCGCGTGGGCGGGGGCCTGGTCGGCTACGTACGCCGTGGCGGTGGTCTTGTAGAGGATCTCGCCCGCCGTCAGCGCGGCCATCGTCGTGACGGCGTACAGCGCGCCCGCGCCCGGGATCAGCACGGCGTAGCCCAGTCCCACCAGCAGCAGTCCGGTGCCCACGATGCTCAGCGGCGCCCGTCGGCGCAGCGCGTGCGCCGCGGGGAGTTCCAGCAGCAGGATGACGCCGCCGTTGATCGAGAGCAGCCAGCCGTAGAACTGGGGGCCGTGGCCGTGGTCGGCGAGGAAGACGGGCAGGGTCGAGTACTGCTGCCGGTAGACGAGGTCGACGCAGAGGATCGCGGCGAGCAGGACCAGTACCGCGGGTCTGGCCCGCAGTTCCCGCAGGAGGCCGGGTGCGCCGGGGTCGTGGGCCGCCCGGGTGTGCGCCGTGCCGTGCGCCGGGAGCACCGTCGCCGCGTACCCGGCGAAGAGCAGCGTCCCGAGGCCGTCGGCGACGAAGAGCCAGTCGTACGAGAAGCGGGCCGCGATCAGCGCGCCGAGCGGCGGGCCGACGGCGAACGCGGCGTTGCTCCCGGCGCGCACGAGGGCGAAGCTCTGGCGCCGGCTCCCCTCGGGGACGGAGACCGCTACGAGCGCGGCGTTGGCGGCGCGGACGACTCCGGCCGCGTACTGGGCGAGCGGCAGCACCCCGTACATCGCCGCGACCGGCAGGACGGGCAGGGCGGCGAGCGCGGCCCCGCCGACCAGCGCGCCGGTCAGGAGCATCCGGCGGTGGCCGTAGCGGTCGCCGAACCAGCCGCCGGTGAAGTTCCCCGCGACCAGGCCGACGCCGCCGATGCCCGCGATCACCCCGGCCTGCGGGACGCCCAGCCCGCGGGGGCCGGTCAGATAGACGAAGAGGTAGACGAAGGTGAAGCTGACGACTCCGTTGAGGAAGGAGCCGAGGGCCAGCAGCCGTACCGTGCGCGGCACGTCCCGCACGACCCCGAAGACCTTCATCCGCGACACCCCTCCCCGAGTTCCTTTTGGGAACTTACTATGGCAGCGTGTTTTCCTGCGGGTCAATCCAGTAAGAGGCGGAACGGGAGACCGACGGAGGAGCCATGCCCCAGCGCACCAGCCTGGCCGACGCCGACTGCGCGATCGCCCAGGCACTCGATGTCGTGGGCGACTGGTGGACCCTGCTGATCGTGCGGGACACGGCGCGCGGGGTGCACCGCTTCGACGCGCTCCAGCAGGAGCTGGGCGTGTCCCGCAAGGTGCTGACCGAGCGGCTGCGGCTGCTGGTCGACGCGGGGGTGCTGTCCCGGGAGCCGTATCAGGACCGGCCTCCCCGGTACGAGTACCGGCTCACCCCGCGCGGCCGCGCGCTGCTGCCGGTACTGATCGCGCTCCAGGACTGGGGCGACACCTGGGTACTGGGAGAGGGAGAGACGATGGCGACGACCGCGGAGACCTCGAAGGAGGCGGCCAGGGTGCACGCCCTGGTGGGCACGCGTCTGCCCGAGCTGCACCTGCTGGACCACGAGGGGGCGCCGCGCGACCCGGTCGCCGACACCCCGTACACCGTCCTGTACTTCTTCCCCGGCGCCTACGCCCGCCGGGACGCCTATCCGCCGGGCTGGGCCGAGATCCCCGGCGCGAGCGGCTGCACACTCGAATCCTGCACCTACCGCGACCAGTTGGCCGAGTTCACGGCGGCGGGCGCGACCGTGCACGGCGTCTCCACCCAACGCCCGGACGAACAGCGGGCCTTCGCGGAGGCGGAGCGGCTGCGCTTCACGCTGCTGTCCGACGCGGAGCCGGCACTGACCGCGGCACTGCGCCTGCCGACCTTCCGGGCGGGAGGGACGAGCCGGCTGAAGCGGCTGACGCTGGTGGTGGACCGGGACCGGACGGTCCGCCGGGCGCTGTACCCGATCACGGACATCGAGGCGAGCGTGCGGGAGGCCCTGGCGGCCGTCCGGAGCGGGGGCACGCCCGAGAACTGAGGAACACGGCCCGGTGCCGGCGGGGGCGGGGGCGTCGCAGGCGTCCGCCGCCCGCCGCCCCGTCAGCCCGGCGCCCTTACAGCTGATCAGCCCGTCAGCCCGTGATCCTGCCGAACATCTCGCGCGCGTACGCCTCGTCGTACTCCCCGCCGGTGAGCAGGACCTGCAGGCAGATCCCGTCCATCAGCGCGATCAGCGCCCGCGCCGTGGCCGGGTCGGTCCGCCGGGACAGCAGTTCGGCGGTCTCGTCGGTCCACTCGGCGGCGACGGGCCGCAGCGCGGGCCGGCGGAGTGCGGCGAGATACAGCTCGTACTCCAGCTCGGCCCGCCCGCGCCCGCCGGAGAAGTACTCCCCCAGCAGCCCGGCCAGCGCCCCGGCGAGATCGGTGTCCGGGTCGTCCAACGCCCCGCTCCCCCGGACGACTTCGGCGAAGTTCTCGTTCGACCGGCGCAGCGCGGCGATCAACAGCTCGTCCAGCGAGGCGAAGTGATAGGTCGTCGAGCCGAGCGGAACATCGGCCTCGGCCGCCACGGAACGGTGGCTGAGCCCCGCGATGCCCTCGGCGCCGACCACCCGGATCGCGGCGTCGACGATCCGGTCGCGCCGCCCGGGATCGTAGCGGCGCGCCATCAGTGGGCCCCGCCCAGGTTCAGCACCACCACTCCGGCGATGACCAGCGCTATCCCCGCCAGCTTGACCGGACTGCCGGTCTCCCCCATGAAGAGGATGCCGATGGCCGCGATCGCGGCGGTGCCTGTCCCGGCCCAGATGGCATAGGCGGTGCCCATCGACAGCGTCTTCAGCGTCCGGGCGAGCAGCCCGAAGGCCAGGAGGTAGCCCACGACGGTGATCACCGACGGCCAGAGCCGGGTGAAACCCTCGCTGTACTTCATGGCCGTCGTGCCGGCCACCTCCGCCGCGATCGCCGCCGCCAGCAGTCCGTATCCCATGTGTACGAGTGTACGCATCGCCGCCCGTGCGACGCGGCCGGAGCTTCCCGGTGGCCGGAACGTTACGGTGTCCCGACCGGCAGCACGCCAGTACGACGAGACATGACGGAGCGACAGTGGCGCAGGACGCAGGGTGGGGCGGCGGAGCACCGTACGGAGGACCCCCGGGGCCCCCGGGGTGGGGCGGCTGGGTGCCACCGCCGCCCAGACCCGGGGTGATCCCGCTGGCTCCCATGAAGCTCGGGGACATACTCGGCGGCGCCTTCGGCGCGATGGGGCGCCACTGGAAGCAGCTGTTCGGCATCGGCGCGGTGGCCTACGGCGGGGCGCTGGCGATCGTGGTCGCGGCGGCCCTGGTCGCGTACTCCTTGATCAGCGACCGGCTGCACCGGGTCATCGAGCTCAGTGCCGAGGAGGACGCGACGTCGGCCGACGTGGTGCCGCTCATGACCGCCCTCGGCGTCGTCTGGCTGGTCGCGATGATCGCCTTCGTGGTCGCGACGGCCCTGATGTACGCGACCGTTCCCGTGGTCCTCCAGGAAGCGGTACTGGGCAGGCCGACCACCTTCGGCGCCGTCTGGCGCCGGGCCTGGGCCCGGGTGCCCGCGGTGATCGGAACGGTGCTCCTGTGCTTCCTGATCGCGATGGTCCCGATGCTGCTCATGGTGGTCGGCTTCTTCGCCCTCGTGATCGGCGCGATCACGCTGGCGCACGACACCGGCGCCACCCCGTGGGTCGTGTTCGGCTTCCTGGGCGCCTTCGCCACCGCCCCGCTCGCGACCTGGCTCTGGGTGAAGTTCTGCCTGGCCCCCTCGGTCGCGGTCTTCGAGAACCAGTCCCCGGTGGCGGCGCTGCGCCGCTCCTCGCAGCTGGTGCGCGGCGACTGGTGGCGGGTCTTCGGGATCACCCTGCTGGCGCTCGCCATCGCCTTCGTGGCGAACTACCTCATCCAGATCCCGTTCTCGTTCCTCGGCATGTTCTCCGGCATCATCGGCGGCGCGACCCTGGACGAGGACCCCAATCCGGCCTCGATCGTGTTCGCCATGAGCGGCTACCTGGTGATCATGCTGCTGGGCCAGCTGGTCGGCCAGCTCCTCTCGGCGACGTTCCCGCAGTTGGTGACCGGGCTGGTCTACGTCGACCGCCGCATGCGCACCGAGAACCTGGGCCCGGTCCTCGCCGAGGCGGCTGCGGCCACGTCCCCGCAGCCGCAGTACGGCCCGCCCCACCCGCACGGCCGGTAGCCCCGCCGCCGGACGAGGAGTTCGCGCGGCGACCGGCCGGGGTGGGGTGCCGGCCGGTCGGCACGCGCGCCGACGACCGCCGTGTCAGCCGCCGACGGGGAACCGGACCGTCCGGGACTTCTTCCACTCCGCGTGGTCGAGGTCCTTCGCCTCCGTGCCGTCGCCGTACAGGTCGGCCGACCCGGAGTCCGTGATCAGCTGGGCACGGGCGTCCGGGTCCGTCAGGTCGGGGACCTCGACGACGGCCTCCCAGCCGCCCGGGTTCTCGGTCGGCAGCTCGACCCGCTCGACCGGCGGGTGGGTGGCGACCCCGTCCCAGGCGTAGAGGACGTACGGGTCCGAGTTGTCGTCGGCCGCCCAGGAACCGGCCACGATCAGGTACTGGTCGGCGGCGTTCTTCCGGATGTCGCGGATGCTGAGCCCGCCGAGGTCCAGCTCGATCGGGTCGCCCATGACCGCCTTCGCCCCCCGGCCCGCCACCCGGTCGAAGTTGGTGACGGGCACGATCAGGGCCTTGCCCCCTGCCTCCGGCGGAACGAGCGGGGCCCGGAAGCCGAGGTACGCGGTGGTGGTCGAGCCGGGTGCGAACTCCAGGCCCTCGATGTTGAACCCGTCGATCTGCTTGGGCGCCTCGCCGTCCTTCGTGCCCTCCGCGAAGCCGAGCCGGTCGCCGTGTGCCTCGTCCCAGGCGACGAGGTCCTCGCGGAGCTTCCCGTACGAACCGCCCACCGTCAGCCGGGTGTCGGCCCCGGAACCGGTCACCCGCGTGGTGAAGACCGTGTTGCGGTCGGCCTTGTACTCGCCGTCCTTGTTGTTGCCGAGCGAGCCGGTCCAGTAGATGGTGTCGCCGACCCGGGCCGCGCCCTCGATGTCGATCTCCTTCGACACCCCGAGGTCCGGGCCGACGTCCCAGCTCCGCACGGGCGCGCCCGACGCGGAACGGTCGTACAGGCGCAGGGTGTTGGACTCGTCGTCGGCGACGACCATGTGTCCGCCGCCCACGTCGACGGCGGCCGAGGAGTCCGCGGAGCCTGTGAGGTACCGCGTGTCGGCGGCGTCGCGGACCGCGGCCGACGCGGCGTAGTGCAGCTTCTTGGTGGCGGTCCTGCCGCCGAGTCCGGTGACCTCGATCGTGAGGTCGGTGTGGCCGCGCCCGCGCGCGGTGACCGACAGCTTCCGGGTGGCGCCCGTCCCGGTCACGGTCACGTCGCCGGTACCGGCGACGGACGACGTGGAGCTGGCGGACGCCGCCACCCGGAGCGCGCCCGCGTCGGCCCCGCTCTGCGCCACGGTGACCGTCACCCCGGGGTCGCCGGTGGCTCCGACGGCACCGGAGAGGTAGGAGACCGAGAGCCCGATCGTCGGTGTCCCGTAACTCCCGGCGTGCGCGGTAGCGTCGATCCCCGCGGCGGTCAGCGCGAGGACGACACCGGCCGCGGCGGCCGTTCGGCGGGCGGTGAACGAAAGCTGATGCGGCACGGCATGCCTCTCGTCGACGTGACAGGTCGGGGAGAGGCTGCACCACCGGAGCCACGCGCATGCGTCCACCGCACGGACAAAGGACGAACACCGAAGCACACCGGGCCCCGCTCGAACGCCCGCGCCCACCCGCCCACCGCTTGCACGAGCCGTGCGTGCGAAGGCAGGCTCTGGTCCGTCAAGAACATTGAGCGCGCGAGGTGTCGCCCATGAAACAGCTGCTCATCCACCGGGTCACCCCTGTCCTGCTGCTCCTTCAGGCCGCCTGCTTCGGCTTCTTCGGGCTGCTGCTCGCCGGGTGGGACACCGACACCGCCGAACTCGACCACACGGAGCCGTCCGCGGGTACCGGCCTCCTGTTCACGGGCCTGCTCCTGGTGGTGGTGCTGCTGGCCGTCGGCGGCGCGGCCCTGCTGGGCCGGGAGACCGTGCGCGCCCGGGTTCCGGGCCGGGTCCGGGCAGCGTGGCTGGGGGCCCTCGGCATCGCCGAACTCGCCGTGGCGGCGGCCTTCGTGGGCATGGCCCTCCAGGAGCCGGTGGGGCCCGACAGCCTGGTCGTAGTGGTGGCCGTCATGGCCTGTGCGGGCATCGCGGCGGTCTGCGCCGGTGAGGTCCGGGGCGGCGCGTCCCGCGCTCCCGAGCCCTCGCCGCACCTCTGAACCGGCTCTTCGGCACCAGGCGCCCGCAGGGCGGGGGCATGCGAACGGCCCCCGGAATCCGTCGGAAACCGGGGGCCATGCGTCGCGCGGTGAACGGCTCAGACGTTGAATCCCAGCGCGCGCAGCTGCTCGCGCCCGTCGTCCGTGATCTTGTCCGGGCCCCACGGCGGCATCCAGACCCAGTTGATCCGCAGTTCGTTGACGATGCCCTCGGTCGCGGACTTCGCCTGGTCCTCGATGACGTCGGTCAGCGGGCAGGCCGCGGACGTCAGCGTCATGTCGAGGGTGGCGATGTTGGCGTCGTCGATGTGAATGCCGTAGATCAGGCCGAGGTTGACGACGTCGATGCCCAGCTCGGGGTCGACGACGTCGTACAGGGCCTCACGGACCTCTTCCTCGGAGGCCGGCTTGATCGTCGGGGTCTCGTCGGTTGTCACCGTGTTCTCGCTCATGCCGTCTTCCCTTCGGACAGCGCTTTGGCCGTCGCGTCCTTCCACGCCATCCAGCTCAACAGCGCGCACTTCACCCGGGCGGGGTACTTGGAGACGCCGGCGAACGCGACCGCGTCCTCCAGCACCTCTTCCATGGCGTCGTCCGGCTCCAGTTGGCCCTTCGACTGCATCAGCTCCAGGAAGGTCTCCTGGATCTTCTGCGCCTCGCCCAGTTCCTTGCCGACCAGCAGATCGTTCAGTACGGAGGCACTGGCCTGGCTGATGGAGCAGCCCTGACCCTCGTACGACACGTCGGCGATGGTCTCGCCGTCGTACTTCACCCGGAGAGTGATCTCGTCGCCGCACGTCGGGTTGACGTGGTGCACCTCGGCGTCGCCGTCCCGCAGGCCGCGCCCGTGGGGGTGCTTGTAGTGGTCCAGGATCACTTCCTGGTACATGGAATCAAGCTTCACCAGTCAACCCTCAGCCGCTCGCCCATTATCCGAAAAAGTTCCGTACGTGCTCCAGACCGTCCACCAGGGCGTCGACCTCGGCGGGCGTGGAGTACAGATAGAACGACGCTCGTGTGGTCGCAGGAATTCCGTACCGCAGGCAGACCGGCCGTGCGCAGTGGTGTCCGACCCGGACGGCGATGCCCTGTTCGTCGAGCACCTGGCCCACGTCGTGCGGGTGGATGTCGCCCAGCGTGAAGGAGATCGTGGCGCCCCGGTCCTCGGCCGTCGACGGGCCGATGATCCGGAGGTCCGGGACCTCCAGCAGCCGCTTCACCGCGTACTCGGTGATCGCGTGCTCGTGCCGGCTGATGTTCTCCATGCCGATCGCCGAGAGGTAGTCCACGGCCGCGCCGAGGCCGACGGCCTGCGCGATCGGGGGCGTACCGGCCTCGAACTTGTGCGGCGCGGGGGCGTACGTCGACGAGTGCATCGACACGGTCTCGATCATCTCGCCGCCACCGAGGAACGGCGGCAGGTCCTCCAGGAGCTCCTGCCGTCCCCAGAGCACGCCGATGCCGGTCGGGCCGACCATCTTGTGGCCGGTGAAGGCCACGAAGTCGGCCTGCAGCGCCTGCACGTCGAGCACCATGTGCGGGGCGGCCTGCGAGGCGTCGATGCAGACCAGGGCGCCGACCTGCTGGGCCCGGCGGATGATCTTCTCGACCGGGTTGATCGTGCCCATGATGTTGGAGACCAGGGTGAAGGAGACGATCTTCGTCTTCTCCGTGATGATCTCCTCGATGTCGGACAGGTCGAGGCGGCCGTCGTCGGTGATGCCGAACCACTTCAGCTTCGCGCCGGTGCGCTGCGAGAGCAGCTGCCACGGCACGATGTTGGAGTGGTGCTCCATCTCCGTGGTGACGATCTCGGTGTCGTGGTCCACCCGGTAGGGCTCGTCGGCCCAGCCGAGCATGTTGGCCACGAGGTTGAGCGACTCGGAGGCGTTCTTGGTGAAGACCACCTCGTCGCGGCTGGGCGCGTTGATGAACGCGGCGACCTTGTCACGGGCGCCCTCGTACAGCGCCGTGGCCTCCTCCGCGATCGTGTACACACCGCGGTGCACATTGGCGTTGTGCCGCTCGTAGTACTCATTGAGGGCGTCGAGCACCTGGCGCGGCTTCTGCGAGGTCGCCGCGCTGTCCAGGTAGACGACCTTCTTCCCGTCGTGGACCGTCCGATCCAGCAGGGGGAAGTCCTTGCGGATCGCCTCGGTGTCGAGGAGGCCCGGCAGCTGTGTCACGCGGAAGCGCCACCCTTCACATATGCCTCGTAGCCCTCGTTCTCCAGCTTGTCGGCGAGCTCGGCGCCGCCGGACTCGGCAATGCGGCCGTTGGCGAAGACGTGCACGAAGTCGGGCTTGATGTAGCGGAGGATCCGCGTGTAGTGCGTGATCAGCAGGGTGCCGACCTCGCCGGTCTCGCGGACCCGGTTGACTCCCTCGGAGACGATGCGCAGGGCGTCGACGTCCAGGCCGGAGTCGGTCTCGTCGAGGATCGCGACCTTCGGCTTGAGGAGCTCCAGCTGAAGGATCTCGTGACGCTTCTTCTCACCGCCGGAGAAGCCCTCGTTGACGTTGCGCTCGGCGAACGCCGGGTCCATCTGGAGCCGGCCCATCGTCTCCTTGACCTCCTTCACCCAGGTGCGCAGCTTGGGCGCCTCGCCGCGGACGGCGGTGGCGGAGGTGCGCAGGAAGTTGGAGACCGAGACGCCGGGGATCTCGACCGGGTACTGCATGGCCAGGAACAGGCCGGCGCGGGCGCGCTCGTCGACGGTCATCTCCAGGACGTCCTCGCCGTCCAGGGTCACCGAGCCGCTGGTGATCGTGTACTTGGGGTGACCCGCGAGGGAGTACGCGAGGGTGGACTTGCCGGACCCGTTGGGGCCCATGATGGCGTGGGTCTCGCCCTGCTTCACGGTCAGGTCGACGCCCTTGAGGATCTCCTTCGTGGCGTTGTCGGCCTCGACGGAGACGTGCAGGTCGCGGATTTCAAGCGTTGCCATGGGTGACTCAGGACTCCTGGGTGACGGAGACGAGCACATCGTCCCCTTCGATCTTGACGGGGTATACGGGGACGGGGCGCGTCGCGGGAAGACCGGACGGCTTGCCGGTGCGGAGGTCGAAGCTGGAGCCGTGCAGCCAGCACTCGATCGAGCAGTCCTCGACCTCGCCCTCGGACAGCGAGACGTTCGCGTGCGAGCAGATGTCGTTGATCGCGAACACCTCGCCCTCGGTACGGACGACGGAGACCGGGACGCCGTCGAGCTCCACCCGCTTCGGGGTGTCGTCCTCCAGCTCGCTCAGCGCGCACGCTTTCACGAAGGCCATCAGACGGAAGCCTTCAGCTCGGCCTCGATCTTCTCCAGCAGCCGCTCCTCGACGTCCGGCAGACCGATCTGCTGGACCAGCTCGGCGAAGAAGCCGCGCACGACGAGCCTGCGGGCCTCCTCGGCCCCGATGCCCCGGGACATGAGGTAGAAGAGCTGCTCGTCGTCGAAGCGGCCGGTCGCGGAGGCGTGGCCGGCGCCGACGATCTCACCGGTCTCGATCTCCAGGTTCGGCACGGAGTCGACCCGCGCGCCGTCCGTGAGGACGAGGTTGCGGTTCATCTCGTAGGTGTCGGTGCCCTCGGCCGCGGCCTGGATGAGGACGTCACCGATCCACACCGCGTGCGCGCCGTCGCCCTGGAGCGCGCCCTTGTAGGCGGCGTTGGACTTGCAGTGCGGGGTGTTGTGGTCGACCAGGAGGCGGTGCTCCTGGTGCTGGCCCTTGTCGGTGAAGTACAGCCCGAAGAGCTCGGCCTCGCCGCCGGTGCCCGCGTAGTTGACGCGCGGGTGGAGCCGGACGAGGTCGCCGCCGAAGGTGACGACGATCGACTTGAACGAGGCGTCCCGCCCGACCAGCGCGTTGTGCTGGCCGACGTGGACCGCGGTCTCGTCCCAGTCCTGCACGGAGACGACGGTGAGCTTGGCGCCGTCGCCGAGGACGTAGTCCACGTTGGCGGCGAGCACCGCGTCACCGGTGTGGTCGATGACGACGACCGCCTCGGCGAAGGCTCCCAGCTCGACGACCTGGTGGCCGTAGGCCACACCGCCCTCGCCGTGCACCGCGATCCGGATCGGCTCGGTGAGCACGGCCTCCTTGGCGACGGTGACGACGGACGCCTGCTCGAAGGAGCTGTACGCCTGGGCGGCGACGCGGTCCACCGGAGTGCCGGCCCTGCCGAGCCGGGCGTCGTCCCGGCCGACGGTCTCGACCGTGACGCCCTCGGGGGCCTCGATCGCGACCTTCACACCGCCGCCGGTGGCGACGGCCGTGCCGTCGTGCAGTCCGCGCAGCCGCTCCAGCGGCGTGAACCGCCACTCCTCCTCGCGGCCGTGCGGGACCGGGAAGTCCGCGACCTCGAAGGACGGGGGCGCGCTCATGCGCGTGGCGACGGTCGACTCGGCGGCCACCGCGATGGACCCGGCGGTGGTGGAACCCGTCGGAATGTTCTGAGCCTCAGCCATGGCTGTCGTAGTGCTCGCTTTCTCAGTCAGAAGTCGGGGATTCGGTCGTCGGGCCTGGTCAGCCGACCGAACCCTCCATCTGCAGCTCGATCAGCCGGTTGAGCTCCAGGGCGTACTCCATCGGCAGCTCCTTGGCGATCGGCTCGACGAAGCCGCGCACGATCATCGCCATCGCCTCGAACTCCGTCAGGCCGCGGCTCATCAGGTAGAAGAGCTGGTCCTCGGAGACCTTGGAGACGGTCGCCTCGTGCCCCATGGACACGTCGTCCTCGCGGACGTCGACGTACGGGTAGGTGTCCGAGCGCGAGATGGTGTCGACCAGCAGCGCGTCGCAGAGCACGTTGGACTTCGCGCCCGGTGCGCCCTCGCCGATCTCGATCAGACCGCGGTAGGAGGTGCGGCCGCCGCCCCGCGCCACCGACTTGGAGACGATGTTGGAGGAGGTGTTGGGCGCCATGTGGACCATCTTGGCGCCGGCGTCCTGGTGCTGGCCCTCGCCCGCGAAGGCGATGGACAGGGTCTCGCCCTTGGCGTGCTCGCCCATCAGGTAGACGGCCGGGTACTTCATGGTGACCTTGGAGCCGATGTTGCCGTCGACCCACTCCATGGTCGCGCCCTCGTAGGCCACGGCGCGCTTGGTGACCAGGTTGTAGACGTTGTTCGACCAGTTCTGGATCGTCGTGTAGCGGCAGCGGCCGCCCTTCTTCACGATGATCTCGACGACCGCGGAGTGCAGCGAGTCGGAGGAGTAGATCGGGGCGGTGCAGCCCTCGACGTAGTGGACGTAGGCGTCCTCGTCGACGATGATCAGCGTCCGCTCGAACTGGCCCATGTTCTCCGTGTTGATGCGGAAGTAGGCCTGCAGCGGGATGTCG
This sequence comes from Streptomyces sp. NPDC001732, assembly GCF_053596315.1. NCBI lineage: Bacteria > Bacillati > Actinomycetota > Actinomycetes > Kitasatosporales > Streptomycetaceae > Streptomyces > Streptomyces sp. NPDC001732. The sequence continues at coordinate 121,336 of NZ_JBSFFY010000008.1, read as the reverse complement.
ACGTGGACACCCTTGGGCACGTAGATGAACGAGCCGCCGGACCACACGGCCGTGTTCAGCGAGGCGAACTTGTTGTCGCCGACCGGGATGACGGTGCCGAAGTACTCCTTGAAGAGCTCCGGGTGCTCCTTCAGCGCGGTGTCGGTGTCGAGGAAGACGACGCCCTGCTCCTCCAGGTCCTCACGGATCTGGTGGTAGACGACCTCGGACTCGTACTGCGCGGCGACACCGGCGACCAGGCGCTGCTTCTCCGCCTCGGGGATGCCCAGCTTGTCGTAGGTGTTCTTGATGTCCTCGGGCAGGTCCTCCCAGGACTCCGCCTGCTTCTCCGTGGAGCGCACGAAGTACTTGATGTTGTCGAACTCGATGCCCGACAGGTCCGAGCCCCAGTTCGGCATGGGCTTCTTGTCGAAGAGGCGCAGGCCCTTGAGGCGCAGCTTCAGCATCCACTCGGGCTCGCCCTTCTTCGCCGAGATGTCGCGGACGACCTCCTCGGAGAGCCCGCGCTTGGCTGCGGCGCCTGCCGCGTCGGAGTCGGCCCAGCCGAATTCGTACGTACCCAGACCCTCGAGCTCAGGGTGGGCAGTCTCCGTGGGGAGCGTCATGCGGGGTTCCTCCCGGCCGTGCTTGCAGATGCTGAATTGGTGGTCTGTGGTGCTGCGTGGCCGCTGCGCGGAATGTATGTCGTGCACACCCCGTCGCCGTGGGCGATGGTGGCCAGACGTTGCACATGCGTTCCGAGGAGGGTGGAGAAGAACTCCGTCTCCGCCTCGCACAGCTGTGGGTACTGCTCGGCGACATGGACGACCGGGCAGTGGTGCTGGCACAGCTGCTCGCCCTGCTGCGGACCGGGCGCGCTACGCGCCGTAGCAGCGTACCCGTCGGCGGAGAGGGCCTTGGCCAGTGCCTCGGTGCGGGCCTCGGGGTCCGCGGCCTCGACCGCGGCGCGGTACGCGCCGGACTGGGCCTCGATCCTGGACCGGGCGAAAGCGGCGACCGCATCCTCGCCCGCGGTCTCCGTGATCCAGCGCAGGGCGTCCACCGCGAGCTTGTCGTAGGACTGGTCGAAGGCGTCCCGTCCGCAGTCGGTGAGGGCGAACGCCTTGGCGGGCCGGCCACGGGTCCGCGCCCCGTACACCCGCTGCTCACGGGCCTCGACGACGCCGTCGGAGACGAGGGCGTCGAGGTGGCGGCGGACGGCTGCCTGGGTGAGGCCGAGACGCTTCGCCAGCTCGGCGACGGTGGACGGGCCGTGGTCCAGGATGGAGCGCGCGACCCGGTTGCGCGTGGAGCGCTCTCCGGTCGCGAGTTCCTCCTGGGGGGCCTCGCCGACGTATTTCACAACGCCATTGTTGCGTAATTAATCGGGCGGTGACAACCCGCACCCGGGTCGGCAACCATGGCACGCATCACTCAGGTAAGGCTTACCTGGCCTGCGGAAACGATCATTGACGGGCCGTATCCGCCCGATCCCCGGCCGGATACGACGACGCCGGGCCCGCCCCCCGGGGGGCGGGCCCGGCGCCTCGGTCGTTTCCCCTCGTCAGCCGAGGTCGGGGCGGTGGCTCACCCGGACCGAGTTGACGAGCGTCTTGCCGGAGACGCCCACGAACCGGAGGTTCAGCCGGCCGTCGACGACCTCGACCGTGAAGGTCCGGTCGAGGGCGGCGAAGGTGCCCGCCGCCAGCGTGAGGTCGAGGTTGGAGACCTTCTCCACGTCCTCGGCCATCACATCCATCACCCGGTCAGCAGGCTTGGCGTTGCCCAGCTCGGCAAAGCCGAGGTCGACCTGGTAGACGCCGTCGGCCAGGCCGTCGAAGCGGTACTCGTAGACGCCCTGGCGGGCACTGCGGTACAGCTCCGGGTCGGCGGTGCCGGTGATCGCCTTGGTCGTGGAGACCTTGCCGGTGGAGCCGAGGTAGCCGTACGAGCCGGCCTTGTACTCCTGGTCGGGCCGCCAGCCGTCACCGCGCGTGTCGGTGGAGGCGGCGCCCGCGCCGGCGTCGACGGCCACCTGGTAGGCGGGCACGACGATCTTCAGCGGCAGTTCGAGCACCGGGGTCCGGCCGGACTTCGAGGCGATCCGGAGCGTGCCGGTGAGCACCGAGCCCGGCGTCGCGCCCGCGGTGTCGACAGTGAGCGCCACCTTCCGGGTGCCGCCCGCCGCGAGGTCACCGGTGGCCGGGGTGATCTTCAGCCAGGACGCGCCGCTCTTCTCCTCGACCGTGTAGGGCGTCGCGGAGCCCTCGTTGCCGAGCGTGACCGTCCGCTCGCGGCTCTGGTCGGCCGGGACGATCTCGGTGATCGCCGTACGGTCGGCCGTGACCCGGCCGGTGGCGAGTGCCGCGTCGGCGGTGGTGATCTCGGTGGCCCTGGCGCTGCGGCTGGTGGCCCCGGCCGTGTAGTACGCGGCGTCGAAGGAGACGTCGTAGGCCGCCGCCGTGCCGGTGGCCGGGACCTGGACGAGGTAGCCGCCGTCGGCGCCGGTGGTGGCGGTGCCGACCTCGGTGCCGTCCTTGCGGACGGTGACCGTGGCGCCTTCCACGCCTTGGCCGTCGTTGCCGTCGGTGACGGTACCGGCGACGACGGCGCTCCTGGTGGTGCGGAAGGTGATGCTCATGCCGTCACTGACGACCGGCTCGTTGTACGAGTAGAGCAGGCCGTCGGTGCCGGTGGCGTTCTCCAGGCCGATGGTGGCGCTCGAACCGTTCTCGTAGCTGCCCGCGTCGATGTCCTTGTAGTGGTAGGACACCTGGCCGTCCTCGCCGATCACCGCGGCGAAGCTGATGCGCTGGGCGGTGTTCGCGTAGATCTGCACGTCACGCCACTCGACGACGAAGCGGCGGTGCGGGGCGGTGCCGGTGGTGCCGGTGTAGACGCCGGAGCCGGCGTCCAGCTGGAGGTTGTCCCAGAACGGGTACAGGGCGCCGTTCGGCGTCGTCGTCGTCGGCAGCGTGCTGTTGACCGACGAGGTGCTGCTGGTGCCGAAGGCGAGGACGCCCTCGGTGGTGGCGGTGGCGGTGCGGTACGTCTTGCCGTACAGCGCCACCGGGAAGGGCAGGTTCACCGCGGCCGAGCCGGTGGTCTGGCTGGACATGGTGAGCTTGGTGTCACCGGCCGGGAAGGCGCCGTCGGCGGTGAGGCGGCAGGCCGTGCCGAAGGTGTCGGTGCGGGGGGCCAGCTCGATGTTCTTGACGGTGTCGCCGTTCAGCGCGACGCCGGTGCTGGTGCCCGTGGCGCAGCGGCTGACCGGGGTGACGGCCACGCTGTAGTCGCCGACGGGCAGGGAGAACCCGTACGAGCCGTCGGCGGCCGTGGTGCCCCGCACCGGGGTGCCCTGGACGACCAGCGTGGCGCCGGCCTCGGGGCCCGCCTCGGTGGTGACCTTGCCGGTGAGCCTGGCCGACGGGGCCTCCTGGACGGCGAAGTCCTTGGTGACCGCCTGGTCCTCCAGGACCGTGACGGTGCCGGTGGCGGTGACGTAGCCGAACTTGGTCACCTCGGCCGTGTAGTCGCCGACCATCAGCTTCGGCAGGGCGTAGGAGCCGTCGGCGCCGGTGGAGACCACGGTCTTCATCGGGCCGGTCAGGGCGATCCGGGCGTCCGCGAGCGCGGTGCCGCCGGAGGTGACGGTGCCGGACAGGGCTCCGAGCGCGCCGCGCGGGGCGGCGCCGACCGCGGCGTAGGCGTCGAGACGGCCCTCGCCGAAGACGTTGTTCTTGGCCGCGGTGCCGCCGCAGGTGGTGTCGTTGACGTCGATCGCGCTCTGGTCGAGCAGCTTCTCCGTCTCGGCGACGTCGCCGCGGACCGCGGGCGAGGCCGACCACATCAGGGCGACGGTGCCGGCGGTGTGCGGCGAGGCCATCGACGTACCGGAGATGGTGTTGTAGCCGCCGCCGGTCCAAGAGGAGCGGACGTTGACGCCGGGGGCCGCCAGGTTCGGCTTGATCGCGCCGTTCTCGCCGGTGCCGCGCGAGGAGAAGGAGGCGATGGCGTTGTTGATGTCGAAGGCGCCCGAGGAGTACGAGTTCGTGTACATGCCCGGGGAGCCGGAGGTGTTGCAGGCCGAGCCGCTGTTGCCGTTGGAGAAGGCCGGGAAGATGCCGGCGTCGCGCCACGACTGGACGATCGCGCGGTACCAGGCGTCGTAGACGGTCGAGCCCCAGGAGTTGTTCACCACGTCGGGCGCGAGGTCGGGGCGCGGGTTGGCGCCGTTCGCGTCCGTGGGGGCGACGATCCACTGGCCGGAGGCGAGCAGCGAATCGCGGGAGCAGGAATTGGACTCGCAGCCCTTGGCCGCGATCCACTTCGCGCCGGGGGCGACGCCGACCTGGTTGCCGGCGCCGTCGTCGCCGACCATGGTGCCCATGGTGTGGGTGCCGTGGCCGTTGTTGTCGCACGGGAGCCCGCCCGCGCAGACCTTCGCCGGATCGAACCAGTTGTAGTCGTGGGTGTACGAGCCGTCCGCCTTCAGGCCCCGGTACTTGCCCTTGACGGCCGGGTGGTCGTACTGGACGCCGCTGTCGATGGAGGCGACGACGACGCCGTCGCCGCGGACGCCCAGCTCGTTCCAGACCTTGGGGGCGTTGATGCGGCCGATGTTCCACTCGACCGCGTCCGCCTTCGGCTCGGCGTCGCCGGGCAGCGGGTCGGGGAGCGTCAGCGGTTCGTCGGACTCCAGGGAGACGACGTCCGCGCGGGCGGCGATCTTGTCGGCGAGCGCCTTGGTGCCGGTGACCTTGACGGTGTTGGCGATCCAGAAGGACGTGGCCCTGCCGCCCTCCTTCGCCACCTGGTCGAGCAGGCCGGCCTGCGCCTTTCCGGCGTAGGCGGTCATGGTGTCGTACACGGCGCGGGCCTTGGCCTTCTTGCCCTCGGCCTTGTGGGCCCCGGAGTTGTCGGCCGTGCCGGTCAGGTTCACCCAGAAGGTGACCTTCGCCCCGCCGTCCTCGGCGGCCCTGCCCTCCTTGGCGGCGAACTGGCGGGCCAGCTTCGCATCGCTCTTGGCGGCGAAGGCGCGGCCGGGTGCGGGGGTGGCGTCGTTCGCCCGGGCCGGAAGGGTCCCGAGCCCCAGGGGGACGGCGGTGATCAAGGCGGTCAGGGCGGCGAGGGTCGCTCTTCGTCCTGTGCCTCGGTGGTTGTGGTGTGTGCGTCTAGCCACGAACTCTCCTTGGTGAAGCGGGTTCGTACCGGACGCCCATTCCGCTGCTGCCCTTGGTGCGAAAGGTGCGCGGTGCTGGTTGTGCTGCGGGGGGTGCAGTTGCGGCCTGAGCCACTGAAGATGATGCAGACATGACATGCCTGCGACAAGTGCGCCTGGGGAATGCTTCCGTGGACGGTGCCCCCGTGTCCGCTTCGTACCGCAACGCGACCGGCCCCCGCGGCCGGTCTCCCCCGCGTCCCTCCTTAGACTTGGCCACCATGCGAAGCGAGCCCGTCCTCCGGATCGAACGTCTGGTGAAGCGGTACGGAGACAAGACCGCGGTCGACGGTCTCGACCTGACCGCGCACCCCGGCGTCACCGCCGTCCTCGGCCCGAACGGGGCGGGCAAGACCACCACCGTCGAGACCTGCGAGGGCTACCGCCGCCCGGACGCCGGGACGGTGCGGGTGCTCGGCCTCGACCCGGTCGCCGACGCCGCGCGGCTGCGCCCCCGGATCGGCGTGATGCTCCAGTCCGGCGGCGTCTACTCCGGCGCCCGCGCCGACGAGATGCTCCGCCACATGGCGAAGCTGCACGCCCACCCCCTGGACGTCGACGCGCTGATCGAGCGCCTCGGCCTCGGCAGCTGCGGCCGTACGACCTACCGGCGGCTCTCCGGCGGCCAGCAGCAGCGGCTCGCCCTGGCGATGGCCGTGGTCGGACGGCCCGAGCTGGTCTTCCTGGACGAGCCGACCGCCGGCCTCGACCCGCAGGCCCGCCGCTCCACCTGGGACCTGGTGCGCGAGCTGCGCGCCGACGGTGTCTCGACCGTCCTCACTACGCACTTCATGGACGAGGCCGAGGAACTCGCCGACGACGTCGCCGTCATCGACGCGGGCCGGGTGGTCGCCCAGGGCAGCCCCGAGGAGCTGTGCCGGAGCGGCGCCGAGAACACCCTGCGCTTCACCGGCCGCCCCGGCCTCGACCTCGGCTCCCTGCTGAAGGCACTGCCCGACGGTGCCGGGACGGCCGAGATCACCCCGGGCACGTACCGCATCACCGGCGACGTCGGCCCGGAACTGCTGGCCACCGTCACCTCCTGGTGCGCGCAGCACGGGGTGATGCCGTCCGGCATCTCCGTGGAGCGGCACACCCTGGAGGACGTCTTCCTGGAACTGACCGGCAAGGAGCTGCGCGCATGAGCGCCGGTACGTACACCCCGCGGCCGGGCGCCGCCCCGCTGTCCCGCATGATCACCGCGCAGGCCGCCCTGGAGACGCGGATGCTGCTGCGCAACGGCGAGCAGCTGCTGCTGACCGTGGTCATCCCGACACTGCTGCTGGTGCTGTTCAGCGCGGTCGACATCGTGGACACCGGCACGGGCAGGTCCGTGGACTTCCTGGCGCCCGGCGTCCTGGCGCTCGCCGTCATGTCCACGGCCTTCACGGGCCAGGCCATCGCCACCGGTTTCGAGCGGCGCTACGGGGTGCTCAAGCGGCTCGGCGCCTCGCCGCTGCCGCGCTGGGCGCTGATGACCGCCAAGACCCTCGCGGTGCTGGTCACCGAGGTGCTCCAGGTGGTGCTGCTGACGGCGATCGCGTTCGCGCTGGGCTGGTCGCCGCACGGCAACCCGTTCGCCGTCCTGCTGCTGCTCGTGCTCGGCACGGCGGCCTTCTCCGGGCTCGGGCTGCTGATGGCCGGCACGCTCAGGGCCGAGGCGACGCTCGCCGCGGCCAACCTGGTCTTCCTGCTGCTGCTGGTCGGCGGCGGGGTCGTCGTGCCCCTGGACAAGTTCCCGGACGCGGTGCAGTCGGTGCTGGGGCTGCTGCCGATCGCGGCCCTGTCGGACGGTCTGCGCGACGTGCTCCAGTACGGCGCGTCGATGCCGTGGGGCGACCTCGGCATCCTGCTGGTGTGGGCGGTGCTCGGGCTGGGCGCCGCGGCGCGGTTCTTCCGCTGGGAGTGAGCGGGTCCGGCGCCGCGCACCGCCCCGCCAGGGACGGAAGCGTCCGGCAGGGCGGTCCTCCCGCCCCGGCGGGCCCGGCCGTCCCGGGCAAGCGGGCCCGGCCGCCCGGCGCGGCTCCTTCCGTCCGCCGCGGGTGAGCGGACGGACGCGCTCCGTCGAGGATTCGCGCGACTCGTCCCCCTCGTGAAAGCTTGCACAAGCCGCCGCCTACGATGGTGCGCGTGCCCAAGCTGACCCGAGCCGAAGTCGCTCAAGCCGCGCGGAACCCGCTCTCCTTCATCGCCGAGCGATGGACCCCGACCCCCCGCACGGTCCGCCGTGCGGCCATGTCGGCCGTCGTCATGTCCGTGCTCATCGTCGTGACCGGCGGCGCGGTGCGACTGACCGGTTCCGGTCTCGGCTGCCCCACCTGGCCCAAGTGCACCGACGAGAGCCTCACGGCCACGAGCGAGATGGGCTTCCACGGCGCCATCGAGTTCGGCAACCGGATGCTGACGTACGTGCTGTGCGCGGCCGTCGGGTGGGCGATCGTCGCCGCCCGGTCCGCGAAGCCCTGGCGGCACGGCCTCACCCGGCTCGGCTGGACGCAGTTCTGGGTCGTCATGGGCAACGCCGTGCTCGGCGGGATCGTGGTGCTGGTCGGCCTCAACCCGTACACCGTCGCGGCGCACTTCCTGCTCTCCACGGCGCTGCTGGCCGTCGCGATGGTGACCTGGCAGCGGGTCGGCGAGGGCGACGGGGCGCCCCGGCCGCTGGTCGGCAAGGCGGTCTCCCAGCTGGCCTGGCTGCTCGCGGGCGCCTCGGGGCTGCTGATCGCGGTCGGCACGGTGGTCACGGGCGCCGGACGGCACGCGGGCGACTCCAGCGACGTGCACCGCATCCCGGTCGACTGGAAGCTGGTCTCGCAGCTGCACGCCGATCTGGCCTGGGTCGTGGTGGCGCTGACCGTCGCGCTCTGGTTCGTGCTCAAGGCCGTGGACGCGCCGGTCGGCCCGCTGCACCGCGCCCGTGACCTCTTCCTGGTGCTGATGGCCCAGGGCGTGATCGGTTACGTCCAGTACTTCCTGGACACCCCGGAGCTCCTGGTCGGTCTGCACATGCTCGGTTCGTGCCTGGTGTGGATCGCGGTGGTGCGGATGCTGCTGTCGCTGCGCGAGCGGCCGGCGGCCGGGGCCGCGGTGCCCGGCCCCGCCGTCGAGCGGCCGGAGCCCGCCACGGCCGGCTGAGCTCCTCCTCCGTACGCCGATCGCCGGACGGACCCGAGTGCGGGTCCGTCCGGCGATCGGCGTACGGAGGCCTTTTCGGTCAGGCCTTTTCGGAGGGGCCGCCCACCTGGATACCGGCCATCCGCGTCCACTCGTACGGGCCGGTGCGGACCTTCGCGGCGAACTCGCCGTCGAAGTCCTCGTGCATCGTGATCCCGGCCTTGCGCGTGGCGCTCTCGGCGACCGCGTACGAGGGGGCCACCAGGTCGCCCCAGCCGCCGTCCTCGCCCACGAGCACGATGCAGGCGCCGCGCTGCCCGATGTAGGCGAGCTGTCCCTCCGCGCCGCCGTGCGCCTTGGAGAAGGCGCCGATCTGCTTGGCGAGCTTCGCCGCCCTGCGCTCCGCGCGGGCCGCCTGCTTGCCGCTCTCAACCTGGGTCTCTGCCGTCTCTGCCATGCCCAGGATGCTACCGACGGGTAGAACAACCGGCGACGGGCGGGGTACGTGGCATGGGCCACGTACCCCGCCCGTCGGCAGGAGTTTCGAGGGGGCGGACCGCCTCGGGGAGGGGGCGGACTACCTCAGGAAGGGGTCGATCGCCACGGCGACGAAGAGCAGCGACACATAGGTGATCGACCAGTGGAACAGTCGCATCTCCTTGAGCTTGGCCCCGGTCACCCCGGCCTTGGCCCGGTTCTGCAGGCCGTGCGCCTCCCAGAGCCAGAAGCCGCCGGTCAGCAGCGCCACCGCCGTGTAGAACCAGCCGGTGTAGCCCAGAGGGGTGAGCAGCAGCGAGACGGCCACCATCACCCAGCTGTAGACGACGATCTGGCGGGCCACCACCTTGTTGGACGCGATGACCGGGAGCATCGGGACGCCGACCCGGGCGTAGTCGTCCTTGACCTTCATGGAGAGCGGCCAGTAGTGCGGCGGCGTCCAGAAGAAGATGACGGCGAACAGGATGACCGCGGCCCAGGACATCGAGTTGGTCACCGCCGACCAGCCGATGAGGACGGGCAGGCAGCCCGCGATGCCGCCCCAGACGATGTTCTGCGAGGTCCGGCGCTTGAGCAGCATCGTGTAGACGACGACGTAGAACAGCAGTGCACCGAGCGACAGCGCGGCCGAGAGCCAGTTCACCAGCAGGCCGAACCAGACCGTCGAGATCACCGCGAGGGAGATCCCGAAGACCAGGCACTCGCGCGGGCTCACCATGCCGGTGACCAGAGGACGCTGCGCCGTACGGTCCATCAGCGCGTCGATGTCGCGGTCGATGTACATGTTCAGCGCGTTGGCACCGCCCGCGGAGAGATATCCGCCGACGGTGGTGGCGAGAACGAGCCACAGGTCGGGCACGCCCTGAGCCGCGAGGAACATCACCGGGACCGTGGTGATCAGCAACAGCTCGATGATCCGAGGCTTGGTCAGCGCCACGAATGCCTTGACACGGGCCCCGAACGGGCGATGGCCCTTCGGGCTCGGAGTCAAGGCGACCCCTGCGGGTCGGGACTCGACGGCCGTCACGCACACCCCTGACAGAGAAATCCCAGCAAGCTCCGGGCGTGAAGGCCCGGTAAAGACTTGCGCGAACCAGACCACTGTAGACGTTGGGTACAGGCCGTTCTTCGCGGGGGTGCGCTCGTGTTGGGGTGGCTCTTCGAAAGAAGGAGCGGCTTCGCCGGGAGGCGAACTGCGCAGGTCGCCCGCACCCTTGAAAGCACTCGGAAATTGCGTGTTCCGTCAAGGGTAGGCTCGACAGCGCCCGGTGCGGTCACCAGTCACCGGCTTTCGACAGTGGAGAGGAGCCCTGACCCAGGGTGAGCACCAAGCCGACCACCACAGACCTCCAGTGGACCGAATTGGACCAGCGGGCCGTGGACACCGTCCGCGTCCTCGCCGCGGACGCCGTACAGAAGGTCGGAAACGGCCACCCCGGTACGGCGATGAGCCTCGCTCCCGCCGCGTACACCCTCTTCCAGAAGGTGATGCGGCACGACCCCGCCGACGCGGACTGGGTCGGCCGGGACCGGTTCGTGCTCTCGGCGGGCCACACCAGCCTGACCCTCTACATCCAGCTCTACCTGGCCGGGTACGGCCTGGAGCTCGACGACCTGAAGGCCTTCCGCACCTGGGGCTCGAAGACCCCCGGCCACCCGGAGTACGGCCACACCACCGGCGTCGAGACGACCACCGGGCCGCTGGGCCAGGGTGTCGCCAACGCCGTGGGCATGGCGATGGCCTCCCGCTACGAGCGCGGCCTGTTCGACCCGGACGCCGCCCCCGGCACCTCCCCCTTCGACCACATGGTCTGGGTCGTCGCCGGTGACGGCTGCCTCCAGGAGGGCATCTCCGCGGAGGCGTCCTCGCTGGCCGGGCACCAGAAGCTCGGCAACCTGGTGCTGCTGTGGGACGACAACCACATCTCCATCGAGGGCGACACGGAGACCGCGGTCTCCGAGGACACCCTGAAGCGGTACGAGGCGTACGGCTGGCACGTCCAGCGCGTGGACCAGCTGCCCAACGGCGACCTGGACCCGGCGGGTCTGTACGCGGCGCTGCAGGCCGCCAGGGCCGAGACCGAACGCCCGTCGTTCATCGCGGCCCGCTCGATCATCGCCTGGCCGGCGCCGAACGCCCAGAACACCGAGGCCTCGCACGGCTCGGCCCTCGGCGACGAGGAGGTCGCCGCGACGAAGCGGGTCCTCGGCTTCGACCCGGAGAAGACCTTCGAGGTCGCCGACGAGGTTCTCGCCCACACCCGTGAGGCGCTGGACCGCGGCCGCGAGGCCAGGGCCGAGTGGGAGAAGGGCTTCGCCGCGTGGCGCACCGCCAACCCGGAGCGCGCCGCCGAGTTCGACCGGATCTCCGCCGGCGAGCTGCCCGCGGGCTGGGAGGACCGGCTTCCGGTCTTCGAGCCGGGCAAGGCCGTCGCCACCCGCGCGGCTTCCGGCAAGGTGCTCCAGGCGCTCGGCGAGATCGTCCCCGAACTGTGGGGCGGCTCCGCCGACCTGGCGGGCTCGAACAACACCACGATCGACAAGTCGTCGTCGTTCCTCCCGGCGGGCAACCCGCTGCCGGAAGCCGACCCGTACGGCCGCACGATCCACTTCGGCATCCGTGAGCACGCCATGGCCGCGGCCATGAACGGCATCGCGCTGCACGGCAACACCCGCATCTACGGCGGCACCTTCCTGGTGTTCTCCGACTACATGCGCAACGCCGTGCGCCTGTCCGCGCTGATGCACCTGCCGGTGACGTACGTGTGGACGCACGACTCGATCGGCCTGGGCGAGGACGGCCCGACCCACCAGCCGGTGGAGCACCTGGCCGCGCTGCGCGCCATCCCGGGCCTGAACATCGTCCGCCCTGCCGACGCCAACGAGACCTCCGTCGCCTGGCGCGAGATCCTGCGCCGGTACACCAAGGAGTTCGGCAAGGGCACCCCGCACGGTCTGGCGCTGACCCGTCAGGGCGTGCCGACGTACGAGGCGAACGAGGACGCGGCCCGGGGCGGCTACGTGCTCCGCGAGGCCGAAGGCGGCGATCCCCGGGTGCTGCTGATCGGTACGGGTTCCGAGGTGCACCTCGCCGTGGAGGCGCGCGAGGAGCTCCAGGCGGCCGGCATCCCGACCCGGGTGGTCTCGATGCCGTCGGTCGAGTGGTTCGAGGAGCAGGACCAGGCGTACAAGGACAGCGTGCTGCCGCCGTCGGTGAAGGCGCGCGTCGCCGTGGAGGCCGGCATCGGTCTGACCTGGTACCGGTACGTCGGTGACGCCGGCCGGATCGTGTCGCTGGAGCACTTCGGTGCCTCGGCCGACGCCAAGGTCCTCTTCCGCGAGTTCGGCTTCACCGGCGAGCACGTCGCCGCCGCCGCGCGGGAATCCCTCGCCGCCGCCACGCGCTGACGCCGTTATACGACTAGTAGGAGATGCAATTCTCATGACAGACGCACTCAAGCGCCTCTCCGACGAGGGCGTGGCGATCTGGCTCGATGACCTGTCGCGCAAGCGGATCACCTCGGGCAACCTCGCCGAGCTGATCGACGAGCAGCACGTCGTGGGCGTCACCACCAACCCGTCGATCTTCCAGAAGGCGATCTCCTCTGGCGACGGTTACGCGCAGCAGCTCACCGACCTCGCCACCCGCAAGGTCACCGTCGACGAGGCGATCCGCATGATCACCACGGCCGACGTGCGGGACGCGGCCGACATCCTGCGTCCGGTCTTCGACGCCACGGACGGCCAGGACGGCCGGGTCTCCATCGAGGTCGACCCGCGTCTGGCCCACCACACCGCCGCCACCGTCGCCGAGGCCAAGCAGCTGGCCTGGCTGGTGGACCGGCCCAACACGCTCATCAAGATCCCGGCGACGAAGGCCGGCCTCCCGGCGATCACCGAGGTCATCGGCAGGGGCATCAGCGTCAACGTCACGCTGATCTTCTCGCTGGAGCGCTACCGCGAGGTCATGGACGCCTACCTGGCGGGGCTGGAGAAGGCGAAGGCCGCGGGCCTGGACCTGTCCAGGATCCACTCGGTGGCCTCCTTCTTCGTGTCCCGGGTGGACACCGAGATCGACAAGCGGCTCGACGCGATCGGCACCGACGAGGCCAAGGCCCTCAAGGGCAGGGCGGCGCTCGCCAACGCCCGCCTCGCCTACCAGGCGTACGAGGAGGTCTTCGGCTCGGAGCGCTGGGCCGCCCTGGACCGGGCTCACGCCAACAAGCAGCGTCCGCTGTGGGCCTCGACCGGCGTCAAGGACCCCGCGTACAAGGACACCCTGTACGTCGTCGACCTGGTCGCCCCCGGCACGGTGAACACCATGCCCGAGGCCACCCTGGACGCCACTGCCGACCACGGGCAGGTCACCGGCGACACCGTGACCGGCACCTACGAGCAGTCCCGCGCCGAGCTGGACGCCGTGGCGGAGCTCGGCATCTCCTACGACGACGTCGTCCAGCTCCTGGAGGACGAGGGCGTGGAGAAGTTCGAGGCGTCCTGGATCGACCTGCTCAACTCGACCGAGGCGGAGCTCAAGCGCCTCGCCCCTTCGGAGGGCTGACCACCTTGTCTGGTGTTCCCGGAGCCAACCCGCTTCGTGACCCCCAGGACCGACGGCTCCCGCGCATCGCGGGACCGTCGGGCCTGGTGATCTTCGGGGTCACGGGCGATTTGTCCCGCAAAAAGCTGATGCCCGCCGTCTACGACCTGGCCAACCGCGGCCTGCTGCCGCCGGGCTTCTCGCTCATCGGCTTCGCGCGCCGCGAGTGGCAGGACGAGGACTTCGCCCAGGAGGTCCACGACGCCGTCAAGCAGCACGCCCGCACCCCGTTCCGCGAAGAGGTCTGGCAGCAGCTCATCCAGGGGATGCGCTTCGTCCAGGGCAACTTCGACGACGACGAGGCCTTCGAGCAGCTGAAGAACACGATCCAGGAGCTGGACAAGGCGCAGGGCACGGGCGGCAACTTCGCCTTCTACCTGTCCGTGCCGCCGAAGTTCTTCCCCAAGGTCGTCCAGCAGCTCAAGAAGCACGGACTCGCCGACCAGAAGGAGGGCTCCTGGCGGCGTGCCGTCATCGAGAAGCCCTTCGGCCACGACCTGAAGAGCGCGCAGGAGCTCAACCAGATCGTGCACGACGTGTTCCCGCCCAACGAGGTCTTCCGGATCGACCACTACCTGGGCAAGGAGACGGTCCAGAACATCCTGGCGCTGCGGTTCGCCAACACGATGTTCGAGCCGATCTGGAACAGGTCGTACGTCGACCACGTGCAGATCACGATGGCCGAGGACATCGGCATCGGCGGCCGGGCCGGGTACTACGACGGCATCGGCGCCGCCCGCGACGTCATCCAGAACCACCTGCTCCAGCTGCTCGCGCTGACCGCCATGGAGGAGCCCGGCTCCTTCCACCCGAAGGCCCTGGTCGCCGAGAAGCTCAAGGTGCTCACGGCGGTGGAACTGCCGGAGGACCTGGGCAAGCACACGGTGCGCGGCCAGTACGCGCGCGCCTGGCAGGGCGGCGAGGAGGTCCTCGGCTATCTGGAGGAGGACGGCATCGACCCCAGGTCGACGACCGACACCTTCGCCGCGATCAAGCTGACGATCAACAACCGCCGCTGGGCGGGCGTGCCGTTCTACCTCCGTACCGGGAAGCGGCTCGGCCGCCGGGTCACGGAGATCGCGGTCGTCTTCAAGCGGGCCCCCTATCTGCCCTTCGAGTCCGGCGCGACCGAGGAGCTGGGCGGCAACGCCCTGGTCATCCGGGTCCAGCCGGACGAGGGCGTGACCGTGCGGTTCGGCTCCAAGGTGCCCGGCACCTCGATGGAGGTCCGGGACGTCACGATGGACTTCGCGTACGGCGAGTCCTTCACGGAGTCCAGCCCGGAGGCGTACGAGCGGCTCATCCTCGACGTGCTGCTCGGCGACGCCAACCTCTTCCCCCGGCACCAGGAGGTCGAACTCTCCTGGAACATCCTCGACCCGATCGAGGAGTACTGGGACAAGCACGGCAAGCCCGCGCAGTACCCGGCGGGCACCTGGGGCCCGGCCGAGGCCGACGAGATGCTCGCACGAGACGGACGGAGCTGGCGCCGGCCATGAAGATCGATCTCACGGAGACCACTTCCAGCAAGATCAACCAGGCGCTGGTGTCGGCCCGCCGCGCCATCGGCACCCCGGCCATCGGCATGGTGCTCACCCTGGTCATCGTCACCGACGAGGAGAACGCGTACGACGCGCTCAAGTCGGCCGGCGACGCCTCGCGCGAGCACCCCTCGCGGATCATCGCGGTGATCAAGCGGGTCAGCCGCTCGCCGCGCAGCCGCCGGGACGCGCGGCTCGACGCCGAGGTGCGCGTGGGTTCCGACGCGGGCACCGGTGAGACCGTCGTGCTGCGCCTCCATGGGGAGCTGGCCCACCACGCCCAGTCGGTGGTCCTGCCGCTGCTGCTGCCGGACGCCCCGGTCGTGGTCTGGTGGCCCCAGGACGCGCCCGCCGACCCGGCGAAGGACCCGCTGGGCGCGCTCGCCCAGCGCCGGATCACGGACGCGTACTCGGCGGAGCACCCGGGCCGGGAGCTGGCCACCCGCGCCGACTCGTACACCCCGGGCGACACCGATCTGGCCTGGACCCGCATCACGCCGTGGCGCTCGATGCTGGCGGCCTCGCTCGACCAGCAGTCCGCCCAGGTCGTCTCCGCGACCGTCGAGGGCGAGTCGGAGAACCCGAGCTGCGAGCTGCTCGCCATGTGGCTCGCGGACCGGCTCGGGGTGCCGGTGGAGCGCACCGTTTCCGCCGGGCCCGGTCTGACGGCCGTGCGGATGGAGACCAAGAACGGCGTCATCGTCCTGGACCGTCCCGACGGTTCGCTGGCCACGCTCTCGATGCAGGGCCAGCCGGACCGCGCGGTGGCGCTCAAGCGGCGGGACACCGCCGAGCTGCTCGCCGAGGAGCTGCGGCGGCTGGACCCGGACAACACGTACGCGTCGACGGTGAAGTTCGGCACGGAGAAGCTCGGCGGGGCGGCGGAGCCGAAGCAGGACGAGCCCGCTCCCGCCCCGGCGAAGAAGACGTCGGCCAAGAAGGCGGCGTCGAAGTGAGTGCTCCTCAGCTCGTCGTGCACCGCAACAAGGAACTGATGGCCCAGGCCGCCGCGGCCCGGCTGATCACCCGGGTCGTGGACGCCCAGGCCGCACGCGGTCGTGCCTCGGTGGTGCTCACCGGCGGGCGCAACGGCAACGGTCTGCTGGCCGCGCTCGCCCAGGCGCCCGCCCGGGACGCGATCGACTGGTCGCGGCTCGACCTGTGGTGGGGCGACGAGCGGTTCCTGCCGGAGGGCGACCCGGAGCGCAATGTCACGCAGGCCCGTGCGGCCCTGCTGGACTCGGTGCCGCTGGACCCGTCCCGGGTGCACGCGATGCCCGCCTCGGACGGCCCGGCCGGCAACGACGCCGAAGCGGCGGCGGCCGGGTACGCCGCCGAACTGGCCGCCGCGGCCGGCCCGGAGGACCACGGTCCGGTGCCGACGTTCGACGTGCTGATGCTGGGCGTCGGCCCGGACACGCATGTCGCGTCGCTCTTCCCCGAGCTGCCCGCGGTCCGGGAGACCGAGCGCACCGTCGTCGGTGTGCACGGCGCCCCCAAGCCGCCGCCCACCCGCATCTCGCTCACGCTGCCCGCGATCCGGGCGGCGCGCGAGGTGTGGCTGCTCGCCGCGGGCGAGGACAAGGCGGAGGCCGCGGAGATCGCGCTCTCGGGTGCCGGGGAGATCCAGGCCCCGGCGGCCGGCGCGTACGGACGCAGCCGCACCCTGTGGCTGATGGACGCGGCGGCCGCCTCCCGGCTGCCGCGCGCCCTGTACCCACCGGCCTCGGCCTGACCCGAGCGGCCGTCTGCACCACCTCGGCCACGGGCCCGGCCCGCTCCTCGGAGCGGGCCGGGCCCGTGGCGTACGCGGGGGCGGGGTCAGCCGGTGGGCGGGACGCGTTCCAGGAAGGGCTCCAGCAGGCCCGGTACGGCCTCGGCGGCGAAGTCGAGGCCCTCGCTCCCGTCCACGTCGTGCGCCGTGTACGCGCCCGCTCCGGCGGCCGTCGTCGCGGTGACGCTCAGCACCCCGGCCCGCCGCTGGAAGTACGTCTGCCCGATCGTCCAGCCGATGACGCCGGTCCGTTCCAGCGCGGCGGTCGAGCGCCGCACCGTACCGGACCTGACCACCAGGTAGTCGCCGCTGACGGCGTGTCCGAGGCCGCGGTACGCGTCGCGGGCCAGGAGCAGCCCGGCCGGCAGCCCGAGGACCGCGCAGGCCGACGCGATCCAGAGCAGCACGGGGGTCAGCAGCGCGCCCAGCAGGGCCAGGACGGCCACCGGGACGAGCACGGCCCACAGTGCCCGGCGCAGCCGTCGGCCGCGGGCCGCCGCGGGGTGGCGGACGAGCGGTGCGCCGGTCGGGGACACGGTCTCGCGCAGCACCTCGGCGGCCACCGTGTCGGCGACGGACCGGGGGGCCGGGGGCAGCAGGGTGTTGTGGTCGCCGTGCCGCTCCTCGTCGTCCTTGGCGAGTCCGGTGGTGATCGCGTCGACCCGGGCGGCGCCGCACATCCGGATGCCGAGCGGCTCGACGAGGTCCACGCCGCGCAGCCGCCGCTCCTCGATGGAGACCGACCGGGAGGTCAGCAGTCCGCGCCGGATGCGCAGGGTGCCGCCCGGTTCGCGTTCCAGCCGGTAGCCCCACCACATCTCGACCCACAGGCCGAGCGCCCCGACGACGCCGGCGGCCATCGCGGCGCCGGCGAGGGCCACGATCATGAGGGGCAGCGAGGTGTCCCGGAAACGGTCGCCGACCCAGGCGATCACCCGGCCCTGTGCCCCGAACCAGTCGCTGACCTGCATCACCGCTCCGGCCGCCGCGCCGCCGAGCGCCGGGGCGACGAACGACACCGGCGCATAGCGGATCCAGCGCGGGTCGAGGGCGGCGAGTTCGCCCTCGCGGTGGGGGCCCGGGGTGCCGGTGGCCGCCCGTGCCAGCAGTTCGCGGCGGAGCCGTTCGCCCTCCGCCCCGGAGACCGGGTCGAGCTCCAGGGTGGAGTCGTTGCCGGAGTGCTCACCGGTGCCGATGCGGACGGTGACCAGGCCCAGGACCCGTTGCAGCGGGTGGGCGGTGAGGTCGACGCTCCGGATCCGCTCGCGGGCCAGGGACCGCTTCTTGACCAGGAACAGTCCGGTGTGGAGTTCGACCCGTTCGGCGCCGATGCGGTAGCGGGTGCGGCGCCACCGGACGTGGTCGCCGGCCGCGGCGCAGCCGATCAGCAGGGCGGCGCCGGCCAGGACCAGGGCGACCGCGGGCCCGAACCCGAACCGCCCGGACAGGCCGAGCGTGATGGGCACGGCCGCGCCGGCCGTCACCCCGGCCGTGACGAGCGCGCTGACGAGGACCGTGCGCCGGTCCAGCCGCCGCCAGTCGACGGCGGTGGCCGTGCCGGGGTCGTCGACGCCGTGGCCGTCGTCCGCCGCGGCCGGGGGGACGGCCGCCCCGGCACTCATGTGGCGTCCCCGGGCGTGGCCCGGGTGATCCGGGTCAGCCGTTCGGCCAGTTCGGCCGCCGCCTCGTGGTCCAGCCCCTCGATCCGCACCTCGCCCTTGGCCGATGCCGTGGTCACGGTGACCGTGGCGAGCCGGTAGAGCTGTTCCAGCGGGCCGCGCACGGTGTCCACGGTCTGGATCCGGGACATCGGCGCGATCCGCCACTCCTGCCGGAAGAACCCGGTCCTGACGTACACCGCCTCGTCCGTGACCTCCCAGCGGTGGGTGCGGTACCACCAGGTGGGGAGGAGAAGGGCGCAGCCGGTGCCGAGGACCGCCAGGACCGCGGCGGGCAGCAGCAGCCAGAACCGGGCGACCTCGATGAGCACGCCCAGGACGGCCAGGACGGCCACGGGGGCGGCGGTCAGCAGCAGCCACTGGGTCCGCCACCATCCGACGGCCCTCGCGTCCAGCACGTTGTTCGGCGGCCTCAGCCGTACCGTTCCCGTCCCCTCCCCCCTGGTCATGGGCTCAGCGCCCCCGGCGGGTGCGGTACGCCTCGGCGAGCGCGGCGGTCGAGCTGTCCAGCTGCTCGCCACCCTCACCACCGCTCAGCACCGGCTCGATCCGCTTGGCGAGGACCTTGCCCAGCTCGACGCCCCACTGGTCGAAAGAGTCGATGTTCCAGACGGCGCCCTGGACGAAGACCTTGTGCTCGTACAGCGCGATGAGCTGGCCGAGGACGGACGGGGTCAGCCGGTCGGCCAGGATCGTCGTCGTGGGGTGGTTGCCGTGGAACGTCTTGTGCGGCACCAGCTCCTCGGGAACGCCCTCGGCGCGGACCTCGTCCGGCGTCTTGCCGAAGGCCAGGGCCTGGGTCTGGGCGAAGAAGTTGGCCATCAGCAGGTCGTGCTGGGCGACCAGGCCGGGCTGCAGGTCGGCGACCGGCTCGGCGAAGCCGATGAAGTCGGCCGGAATGGCCTTGGTGCCCTGGTGGATCAGCTGGTAGTAGGCGTGCTGGCCGTTGGTGCCGGGGGTGCCCCAGACGACCGGGCCGGTCTGCCAGTCCACCGGATTGCCGTCCCGGTCCACGGACTTGCCGTTGGACTCCATGTCCAGCTGCTGCAGGTACGCGGTGAACCTGGACAGATAGTGGCTGTACGGCAGCACGGCGTGCGACTGGGCGTCGAAGAAGGCGCCGTACCAGATGCCCAACAGCCCCATCAGCAAAGGGGCGTTGGCCTCGGCGGGGGCGGTGCGGAAGTGTTCGTCGACCAGGTGGAAGCCGTCGAGCATCTCGCGGAACCGGTCGGGGCCGATGGCGATCATCAGCGAGAGGCCGATGGCCGAGTCGTAGGAGTAGCGACCGCCGACCCAGTCCCAGAACTCGAACATGTTGGCCGTGTCGATGCCGAAGTCCGCGACCTTGCCGGCGTTCGTGGACAGGGCCACGAAGTGCTTGGCGACCGCTTCCTGACCGGCCCTCAGGCCGGTCAGCAGCCAGTCGCGGGCGGAGGTGGCGTTGGTGATGGTCTCGATCGTGGTGAAGGTCTTCGACGCGATGACGAAGAGCGTCTCGGCCGGGTCGAGGTCGCGCACGGCCTCGTGGAGGTCGGCGCCGTCGACGTTCGACACGAAGCGGACCGTGAGCGAGCGGTCCGTGAAGGAGCGCAGCGCCTCGTACGCCATGGCGGGGCCGAGGTCGGAGCCGCCGATGCCGATGTTGACGACGTTCCTGATGCGCCTGCCGGTGTGTCCGGTCCACTCCCCCGACCTGACGCGGTCGGAGAAGGCCGCCATCCGGTCGAGCACGGCGTGCACGCCGGGCACCACGTTCTCGCCGTCGACCTCGATCACCGCGTCGCGCGGGGCCCGCAGCGCGGTGTGCAGGACGGCGCGGTCCTCGGTCGTGTTGATCTTCTCGCCGCGGAACATGGCGTCCCGCAGTCCGGCCACGTCGGTGGCCGCGGCGAGCTCGCGCAGCAGCCGGAGCGTCTCGTCGGTGACCAGGTGCTTGGAGTAGTCGATGTACAGATCGCCGACCCGGAGGGTGTATCCGGTGCCGCGCCGCGGATCGTTCGCGAAGAGCTGCCGCAGATGGGTCGTCCCGAACTGCTCGCGGTGCTTGCCCAGAGCGGTCCACTCGGGCGTCTGGTTGAGCCTGGTTCGGCTTGGTGTGTTCATCCGGGATATCAGCCCAATTCTTCTCGTACCTGCAGTTGCCCCGCTGCGCCTCCAACCTAATTGATCGGAGCGGTGGACGAGGTACGGCAGAGCTGCGGCACGAGGGGGGAAGCAGTCCGGCCGGGCACCCCGTGGGTGCCCGGCCGGTGAACTTCCAGTGCCGCGAGGGCCCTAGATCTCGCCCCGGAGTTTCGCCAGGGCCTCGGCGAGGATGGCCTCGCCGTCCGCGTCGCTGCGCCGCTCGCGCACGTACGCGAGGTGCGTCTTGTACGGCTCGGTGCGCGGCGGGTCCGGCGGGCTGTCCTGGTCCTGACCGGCCGGGAAGCCGCAGCGCGGGCAGTCCCAGGTCTCCGGTACCTGCGCGTCACTGGCGAAGCTCGGCTGCGTCTCGTGCCCGTTCGAGCACCAGAAGGAGATGCGGAGGCGTGGCGCGGACTCGCCCCGCTCGGCCTCCCCCATCGGCCCCGCTCCGACCCGGCTTCCCCGGATCGCGTTGCCACTTGCCACGGCGTAACTCCCTGCGTGATGGTGCTCGAAGATGCCCCAGTCTACGTAAGGCCCAACGCGCGTCCAGTGAAAGGAGTTACACCCTCACCGGGAATCGCATACGACGGGTCAGCTGTCCAGCTTGATCAGCAGACCGAGCACGACAATGCACGCGAACCAGCCCAGACCGACGACCACGGTGATCCGGTCGAGGTTCCGCTCGGCGACCGAGGAACCACCGACGGACGACTGCATGCCGCCGCCGAACATGTCGGAGAGGCCGCCGCCCTTCCCCTTGTGCATCAGCACCAGCAGCATCAGCAGCAGGCTGAAGACGATCAGGGCGATCTCGAACGCCAAAACCACGGCTGGTCCCTACTTTCCGGAATCCTCTGGACTGCATGTGCGAACAACGGGGGCCGGGAGGCTGTACCCTCCTCGGCCCCCGCAAGGGTACGACGGATCCGCGCTACCGCATACTCACTGGTCGCGGAAGCGTACGATCCTGACGAACTCGTCGGCGTCCAGTGCGGCACCGCCGACCAGCGCGCCGTCCACGTCGGGCTGCGCCATGATCGCGGCGACGTTGCCGGCCTTCACCGAGCCGCCGTACTGGATGCGGACCGCGTCGGCCAGCTCCTGCGAGTACAGCTCGGCGAGCCGGCCGCGGATCGCACCGCAGACCTCCTGGGCGTCCTCGGGGGTGGCGACCTCGCCGGTGCCGATGGCCCAGACCGGCTCGTACGCGATCACGACGGACTCGGCCTGCTCGGCCGGGATGTCCTTCAGGGCGCCGTCGAGCTGGGCGAGGGTGTGGGCGACCTGGTCACCGGCCTTGCGGACGTCCAGGCCCTCGCCGACGCAGAGGATCGGCGTCAGGCCGTGCTTGTAGGCGGCCTTCACCTTGGCGTTGCAGATCTCGTCGGTCTCGCCGTGGTACTGCCGGCGCTCGCTGTGGCCGACGGCCACGTAGGTGCACCTGAGCTTGGCGAGCATCGGGCCGGAGACCTCTCCGGTGTACGCGCCGGAGTCGTGCGCCGAGATGTCCTGGGCGCCGTACTTGATCTTCAGCTTGTCGCCCTCGACGAGGGTCTGGACCGAACGCAGATCGGTGAAGGGCGGCAGGACGGCCACCTCGACGGCGTCGTAGTCCTTGTCGCTCAGGGCGAAGGCGAGCTTCTGGGTGTGGGCGATGGCCTCCAGGTGGTTGAGGTTCATCTTCCAGTTGCCCGCCATCAGCGGGGTGCGGGTGGTCATGAAAGGTCAGTCCTCCAGTGCGGCGAGGCCGGGGAGCGTCTTGCCCTCGAGGTATTCGAGGCTGGCGCCGCCACCGGTCGAGATGTGTCCGAATGCGTTCTCGTCGAAGCCCAGGGTGCGGACGGCGGCGGCGGAGTCGCCACCGCCGACGACGGTGAAGCCCGAGGAGTCGACGAGGGCCTGGGCGACGGCCCGGGTGCCCTCGGCGTAGTCGGGGTGTTCGAAGACGCCCATCGGTCCGTTCCAGAAGACGGTGACGGCGTCGACGAGCTTCGAGGCGTACAGCTTGTTGGTCTCGGGGCCGTTGTCCAGGCCCATGAACCCGGCCGGGATGGCGTCCGCGGGCACGGTGCGGTGCTCGGTCGGCGCCTTGTCCTTGAGATCCGGGAACCGCTCGGAGACCACGACGTCGACGGGGAGCACGAACTCCACGCCCTTCGCCTCGGCGCGCTCGAGGTACTCCAGCACCGCCGGGATCTGGTCCTCCTGGAGGAGCGAGCTGCCGACCTCGTGACCCTGGGCCTTGAGGAAGGTGTACGCCATGCCGCCGCCGATGAGGATGCGGTCGGCGCGCTCCAGCAGGTGGTCGATGACGCCGAGCTTGTCGGAGACCTTGGAGCCGCCGAGGACGACGGCGTACGGGCGCTCGACGTTCTCGGTGAGCTTCTTCAGGACGCCGACCTCGGTGGCGATCAGGTCGCCCGCGGCGTGCGGCAGCCGGGCCGGGAGGTCGAAGACCGAGGCGTGCTTGCGGTGCACGGCCCCGAAGCCGTCGCCCACGTACAGGTCGGCGAGCCCGGCCAGCTGATCGGCGAACGCGCCGCGCTCGGCGTCGTCCTTCGAGGTCTCACCGGAGTTGAAGCGGAG
This sequence comes from Streptomyces sp. NPDC001732, assembly GCF_053596315.1. Classification (NCBI taxonomy): domain Bacteria; kingdom Bacillati; phylum Actinomycetota; class Actinomycetes; order Kitasatosporales; family Streptomycetaceae; genus Streptomyces; species Streptomyces sp. NPDC001732. The sequence continues at coordinate 98,214 of NZ_JBSFFY010000008.1, read as the reverse complement.
GTTCTCCAGGACGGCGACCCTGCCGTCGGTGAGCGCGGCGACCGTGGCGCGGGCGGACTCGCCGACCGTGTCGGTCGCGAAGGCCACGTCGGCGCCGATCAGCTCGCCGAGGCGGGCGGCGGCGGGCGCCAGGGAGAAGGCGGGGTCCGGGGCGCCCTTGGGGCGGCCCAGGTGCGAGGCGACAATGACCCGCGCGCCGGCCGCGGCGAGTTTCTCCACGGTCGGCTGGACGGCCCGGATGCGGCCGTCGTCGGTGATGGTGGTGCCGCTGAGCGGCACGTTGAGGTCGGCGCGGACGAATACGCGCTTGCCGGTGACCCCTTCGGCGAGAAGTTGGTCGATCGTCTTCATCTTGCTGGACTCCTTGGGAGGCGGGAGAGCATGCGACGGGGCCCGAACGGCGCGGCGTTGCGCTGTTCGAGCCCCGTGCTCACATCGAAGTGCCTGCCGGTTCGACGGTCAGAGCTGGCTGCCGACGAAGACGGTCAGGTCGACGAGGCGGTTGGAGTAGCCCCACTCATTGTCGTACCAACCGAGGATCTTCACCGTCCTGCCCTCCTGAACCATGGTCAGCGAGGAGTCGAAGGTGCAGGACGCCGGGTCGCTGACGATGTCCGAGGACACGATCGGGTCCTCGGTGTAGAACAGGATGCCCTTGAGGTCGCCGTCCTCGGCGGCCTTCTTGAACGCGGCGTTGACCTCGTCCTTGGTGACCTCGCGCTGGAGCTCGACGACCAGGTCCGTGGCCGAACCGGTCGGGACCGGGACGCGCATGGCGATGCCGTCCAGCTTGCCCTTCAGCTGCGGGAGGACCAGGGCCGTGGCCTTGGCCGCACCGGTGGTCGTCGGGATGATGTTCGCGGCGGCGGCGCGGGCGCGGCGCAGGTCCGAGTGCGGGAAGTCCAGGATGCGCTGGTCGTTGGTGTACGCGTGAACCGTCGTCATGAGGCCCTTGACGATGCCGAAGTTCTCGTCCAGAACCTTGGCCATCGGGGCGACACAGTTGGTCGTGCAGGACGCGTTGGAGACGACGTGGTGGTTGGCCGCGTCGTACTTGTCCTGGTTGACGCCCATGACGATGGTGATGTCCTCGCCCTTGGCCGGGGCCGAGATGAGGACCTTCTTGGCGCCGCCGGCGATGTGCTTCTCGGCGTCGGCCTTCTTCGTGAAGATGCCGGTCGACTCGACGACGATGTCGACCCCCAGGTCGCCCCAGGGAATGTCGGCCGGGTTGCGCTCGGAGAGCACCTTGATGGTGTGACCATCGACGGTGATGGTGTCGTCGGTGTGGCTGACCTCTGCCTTGAGACGACCGAGGATGGTGTCGTACTTCAGCAGGTGGGCCGTGGTCGCAGTGTCACCCAGGTCGTTGACAGCCACGATCTCGATGTCCGCACCCTGCTCCAGCAGCGCGCGGAAGTAATTACGCCCGATGCGACCAAAGCCGTTGATGCCTACGCGGATCGTCACGAACCGATCTCCTCGTTGAATACGCGGGATTTTCACCCCGGCGAGTTGTATGAGATGTCCCCGACCGCCTCCGACCCTACCTCTCCGGCGGCCACGGAGTGACATCGAGCAGGGCCGTAAGAACCACCGGGGCCCGCCTTCCTCGGCAGGAGTACGGGCCCCGGACGGCGGTTCGCGCGGGCGGTGACGACTACGGAGCGTCAACACTCCGAAGAGTGCCGCGCGTTCCGCGTACGACCGGTTTCGTGGGGGTTTCGGCTCAGCCCACCAGGCCGTCGGCGAGCTCCTCGCTGAGGGTGGATTCCGTGCCCGGGATGCCCAGGTCCTGGGCCCGCTTGTCGGCCATGGCCAGCAGGCGGCGGATGCGGCCCGCGACCGCGTCCTTGGTCAGCGGCGGGTCGGCGAGCGCGCCCAGCTCCTCCAGGGAGGCCTGCTTGTGCTCCATGCGCAGCCGGCCGGCCGCCGCGAGGTGCTCGGGGACCTCCTCGCCCAGGATCTCCAGGGCGCGCCCCACCCGGGCGCCCGCGGCGACCGCGGCGCGGGCGGAGCGGCGCAGGTTGGCGTCGTCGAAGTTGGCCAGCCGGTTGGCGGTGGCGCGGACCTCGCGGCGCATCCGCCGTTCCTCCCAGGCCAGCACCGACTCGTGGGCGCCGAGCCGGGTGAGCAGGGCGCCGATCGCGTCGCCGTCGCGGACGACGACCCGGTCCACCCCGCGCACCTCGCGGGCCTTGGCCGCGATGGAGAGCCGACGGGCGGCGCCGACCAGGGCGAGCGCCGCCTCCGGGCCGGGGCAGGTCACCTCCAGGGAGGAGGACCTGCCGGGTTCGGTGAGCGAGCCGTGCGCCAGGAAGGCCCCGCGCCAGGCGGCCTCGGCGTCGCAGGTGGCCCCCGAGACCACCTGCGGGGGCAGTCCGCGGATGGGCCGGCCGCGGCCGTCCACCAGGCCGGTCTGCCGGGCCAGCTGGTCGCCGCCCGCCACCACCCGTACGACGTAGCGGGAGCCGCGCCGCAGACCGCCGGGGGCCATCACGATCAGCTCGGAGCTGTGCCCGAAGATCTCGAGAATGTCCCGCTTCAGTCGGCGCGCCGCCATCGCGGTGTCCAGCTCCGCCTCGATCACGATCCGGCCGCTCACCAGGTGCAGTCCGCCCGCAAACCGAAGAATCGCCGAGACCTCTGCCTTTCTGCAGCAGGTCCGGGTCACGGGAAGCCGGGAGATTTCGTCCTTCACCGCCGGCGTCATCGCCATGGGCCGATCCTTCCATGCATCCGAAAAATACGGTCGTACGCGGCGGCCAACAGCTCCGGATCATGGATCGGAACGCCGTCGGGTGAGGCCACCGGCGCCAGCTCGACCGCGGCACCGAGCCGCTTGGCGGCGTCGGCGAGGGACTCGCGATCGGGCACGGCGGCTTCGTCGGCCAGCACCACGTCCAGGGCGAGTTTAGGGGCGTGTCGTCCCAAAACCTCCAAATGACGCTGCGGGGAGAAGCCATCAGTTTCACCGGGTTGCGGTGCGAGGTTGAGCGAGAGGACCTTGCGGGCCTTGGTCTCGACGAGCGCGTCGAGCAGTTCGGGGACGAGCAGGTGCGGGATCACGGAGGAGAACCAGGATCCCGGTCCGAGCACCACCCAGTCGGCGTCCAGTACCGCGGCGACGGCCTCGGGGACGGCGGGCGGGTCGTTGGGGACGAGGTGGACGGACTGCACCTCGCCGGGGGTGAGCGCCACGGTGGCCTGGCCGCGCACCGTGTCCACGTCGTCCGGGCGGGCCGGGTCGTGGCCCCGGACGAGCGCCTGGAGTTCCAGCGGCACGGCGGACATGGGCAGCACCCGGCCGTGCGCGCCCAGCAGCCTGCCGACCAGGTCCAGGGCCTGGACGTGGTCGCCGAGCTGTTCCCAGAGGGCGACGATCAGCAGATTGCCGACCGCGTGCTCGTGCAGGTCGCCCTTGGACTGGAAGCGGTGCTGGATCACCCGGGCCCAGGTCTGGCCCCAGTCGTCGTCCCCGCACAGGGCGGCGAGCGCCTTGCGCAGGTCGCCGGGCGGCAGGACGCCGAGCTCCTCGCGGAGCCGTCCGCTGGAGCCGCCGTCGTCGGCGACGGTGACCACGGCGGTGAGGTCGCCGGTGATCCGGCGGAGCGAGGCGAGCGACGCGGACAGGCCCATGCCGCCGCCGAGGGCGACGACCTTGGGCTGGGCGCCGCGCTTGCGGCCGGACAGCGCGGGAGTGGCTCTGCGCAGCCGCCGCAGGCGCAGATTGCGGCTGGTCACTCGCGCCCCATGTCCCGGTGCACGAGGACGGTCTCGATGCCTTCGGTCGCGAGCCGGGCCGCGAGCTTCTCGGACATGGCGACCGAGCGGTGCTTGCCGCCCGTGCAGCCGACGGCGATCGTCACGTAGCGCTTGCCCTCGCGGCGGTATCCGGCGGCGATGAGCTGGAGCAGCTCGGTGTACTGGTTGAGGAATTCCTTGGCGCCGGGCTGGTCGAAGACGTAGGCGGAGACCTCCTCGTTGCGCCCGGTGAACGGGCGCAGCTCGGGGACCCAGTGCGGGTTGGGCAGGAAGCGGCAGTCGACCACCAGGTCGGCGTCGACCGGCAGGCCGTACTTGAAGCCGAACGACATGACCGTGGCACGCAGCTCCGGCTCCTCCTCGCCGGCGAACTGGGCGTCCATCTTGGCGCGCAGTTCGTGCACGTTGAGGCTGGAGGTGTCGATCACCAGGTCGGCGTCGCCGCGCAGCTCGCGCAGCAGGTCGCGCTCGGCGGCGATGCCGTCGACGATCCGGCCGTCGCCCTGGAGGGGGTGCGGGCGGCGGACCGACTCGAAGCGGCGGACCAGGGCGTCGTCGGAGGACTCCAGGAAGACGATGCGCCGGGTGACGTGCTTGGCCTCCAGGTCGGCGAGGGACTCGCGGAGGTTGTCGAAGAAGCGGCGGCCCCGTACGTCGACGACGACGGCGATCCGCGCCACGTTGCCCTGCGAGCGGGCGCCGAGTTCGACCATGGTGGGGATCAGGGCGGGCGGCAGGTTGTCGACGACGAACCAGCCGAGGTCCTCCAGGCACTTGGCCGCAGTGCTGCGCCCGGCGCCCGACATCCCCGAGATGATCACCAGTTCGGGAATGGCCGCATTCCCGTCGCCGGTCTCGATGGTGGTGCCCGTACTCACGTGTCCTGCTCCGTCTGCTCGGTCGGTGCCGCCGTGCCCGATTTCGTTCTCGGGCCCGGCTTCGTGCTCGTGTTCACGCTCGGTCATGTCGTGCTGCCCCCGTCGTCCTCATTCAATGATCTCTCCTGTCGCCGTGTTCACGGCAGGCATGGCCGGGGCGGCCGAGGCGAGGGCGACGGCCACCGATTCCGCCGTTCTGCGGCCTATCCCCGGAACCTCGCAGATCTCGTCGATTGTCGCCTGCTTCAGCTTCTTCACGGAGCCGAAATGTTTGATCAACGCCTGTTTCCGGGTTTCACCGAGGCCGGGGACGGCGTCCAGGGGGCTGGAGCGGATGCGTTTGGCCCGTTTGGCGCGCTGATACGTGATCGCGAAGCGGTGGGCCTCGTCACGGACGCGCTGGAGGAGGTAGAGGCCCTCGCTGGAGCGGGGCAGGACGACGGGGTCGTCGTCATCGGGCAGCCAGACCTCTTCGAGCCGCTTGGCGAGGCCGCAGACGGCGACGTCGTCGATCCCCAGCTCGTCGAGGGCCCGCTTGGCCGCGGCGACCTGGGGCCGGCCGCCGTCGACCACGACGAGCTGCGGCGGATAGGCGAACCGCTTGGGGCGGCCGTCGTCCTCGCGGGACTCGCCGTCCGCCCCGGTGGTGTCGATGCCCGCGGCCGGGGCGGGGGCCGTGCCGTCCGGGGCGGGTGCGACGGAAGGGGCGACGGTCTGCGGCGCCGGGACGGGGCCGGTCGGAGCGGGGCCGGTGGGAGAAGGGCCGGCCGGGGCGGGGGCTCCGGGAGCCTCCTCCCACTCCCCCGTCCGTTCCTTCTCCTGGAGGTACCGCTTGAAGCGGCGGCCGATCACCTCGTGCATCGACCGGACGTCGTCCTGGCCCTCGAAGCCCTTGATCTGGAATCGGCGGTACTCGCTCTTGCGGGCGAGCCCGTCCTCGAAGACGACCATGGAGGCGACCACGTCGTCGCCCTGGAGGTGCGAGATGTCGAAGCACTCGATGCGCAGCGGGGCCGAGTCGAGGCCGAGCGCCTCGGCGATCTCCTCCAGGGCGCGGGAGCGGGTCGTCAGGTCGGAGGCGCGCTTGGTCTTGTGCAGGGCCAGGGCCTGCTGGGCGTTGCGCCGGACCGTCGCCATCAGGTCCTTCTTGTCACCGCGCTGCGGGATGCGCAGGCCGACCTGGGAACCCCGGCGGCCGGCGAGCCACTGGGAGACGGCCTCCGGGTCCTCGGGCAGGGCCGGGACGAGGACCTCCTTGGGGACGGCGTCCCCCGCCTCCTCGCCGTACAGCTGCTGCAGGGCGTGTTCGACCAGGCCCGCGGTGTCGACGTTCTCCACCTTGTCGGTGACCCAGCCGCGCTGGCCGCGCACCCGGCCGCCGCGCACGTGGAAGATCTGGACCGCCGCTTCGAGCTCGTCCTCGGCGACCGCGATCAGGTCGGCGTCGGTGGCGTCGGCGAGGACGACGGCGCTCTTCTCCATGGCCCGCTTGAGGGCCTCCAGGTCGTCGCGGAGCCGGGCCGCCCGCTCGTACTCCATCTCCTCGGCCGCCACCATCATGTCCTTCTCCAGGCGGCGGATGTACGTACCGGTGCGGCCGGCCATGAAGTCGCAGAAGCCGTCCGCCAGTTCGCGGTGTTCCTGGGGGGTGACGCGGCCGACGCAGGGGGCCGAGCACTTGCCGATGTAGCCGAGGAGGCAGGGGCGGCCGCTCCTGGCGGCGTTCTTGAAGACCCCGGCGGAGCAGGTGCGCACCGGGAAGACCCTGAGCATCAGGTCGACCGTCTCGCGGATCGCCCAGGCGTGTCCGTACGGGCCGAAGTAGCGGACGCCCTTCTTCTTGGCCCCGCGCATGACCTGTACGCGCGGGAACTCCTCGTCGAGCGTGACCGCGAGGTACGGGTAGCTCTTGTCGTCGCGGTACTTGACGTTGAACCGGGGGTCGAACTCCTTGATCCAGGAGTACTCCAGCTGGAGGGCCTCGACCTCGGTGGACACGACCGTCCACTCCACCGAGGCGGCGGTGGTGACCATCGTTCGCGTGCGCGGATGGAGCGCGGCCAGGTCCTGGAAGTAGTTGGCCAGGCGCTGGCGGAGGTTCTTGGCCTTTCCGACGTAGATCACCCGGCGGTGCTCGTCCCGGAATTTGTAGACCCCCGGGGAGTCGGGGATCTGTCCCGGCTTGGGGCGGTAGCTGGAGGGGTCTGCCATGTGTCCCACCCTACTTGCGGGCAGTGACAACGCGGCCGGTCCGGAAGGGGTGCCGTGCTCCGGGGCGCGGGCGGTGGGAGCGCGCCCGGAGCACGGGTCAGGGGGTGCCGTCGCCGGGCAGCGGGGCGCCCGGCGGCGGCTTCGGTCGCGCAGGGCCGTGGCGCCGCCGAGGGCGAGCACGCGAGGGCGCCGGCCCCGGCTGCGGCCGAGGCGGCGCTCGGGGCCGGGCCGGGTGCGGTGCTCGCAGTGACGGCCCCGGACTCCCCGGTGACGGATTCGGGACCGGTGACGGGTGCGGGGCCGGTGACGGGTGCGGGGCCGGTGACGGGTGCGGGGCCGGTGACGGGTGGGGGCGGTGCGTAGCCGCCCGTTTTCCCGGCGCGCGCGTACCCGGAGCCGGGGAGCTTGTCGCCGTACGCCTCCCGCACCCGGGCGCGATAGGCGGCCAGCGTGGTGCCGCGGGCGCCGACCGCGCGGACCGCGTCCTGGTCCAGCGGGAGCACCCTGGCCCCCTTCTGCACGAACCAGGCGTCCGTCTGCGGCTCGCGGAGGACCGCCCCGCCGGGGAGCTCGCGGGCGCCCGCGGCGGCGTACCGCGCCTCGTCGTCGCCGGTGGCCATGTTCACCACCTCCCGGTCACCGTCCTTCCCTTCCTTCGGAAGGGTCCACAGGGACGCCTTCTGTCCGTCCGAGGAGACGGCCGTGGTGGCGAGGTGGTCCAGGCGGGCCACGGGCACGCCCGGTTTCCCGGCGACGAAGTCCGGGGCCAGGGTGTGCACGGCCACGGTCGCGCCGACCAGGCGCGGAGCCGCCACCGACCTCGTAGCGCAATCAGCCGGTGACGTACGAACCGGGGTTGGCCCCGGCCCAGTACAGCCCGTCCTGGACATTGCCGAGCTGGCCTGCGAGGTGGGGCACTCGTAGCCCTGCGCACGACCGAAGGCGGCGTTGCAGAACTGGTTCTGCGAGCAGTTCCGGCCGAACCAGGTGGCGATGGTCTTGCCGGACGCCGCCCAGCACCAGTTGCTCTTCTGCTGGGCCTGCATGGTGATGTCCGGTCGCCGGGTCGCGGCGATGCCGTCCGGAGGCCGACCGTCCGGCCGCGCGGTCGTACCGTTCGCTGATGGATTCGTCCGAGGTGGTGGAGCGGCTGCTCGCGGAGTTGGGGTCACCGGTGGACGGCGGGCTGCACACGGTGGGGCACCACGAGCGGGTGCGGATCGGCCCCGGCCGGGAACTGCGGCAGCGCGAGTCGCAGCACGTGGTGCGGGCGCACCGGGACGACATCGATCGCTACCTCGCCGTCCACCGGGGCGACCCGGGCTGCGATCCGGCGCGGGTGACGGTGACGGCCCGGGAGAACTGCCGGACGGGGCGGGTCCGTTGGGACGGCGGGACGGCGGTCCTCGTCGCCGAGCTGCTCTTCGACACCCGGCTGAGGTCGGGCGACACGTACCTCTTCGGCCACGGCTTCGACGACGACACGGTAGGTCAGTGCGACGAGTACGTGCGCGGCTTCAGCTTCGGCGGCGGGCAGTACGTGCTGCAGGTGGGATTCGACGAGGCGGCGCTGCCGGTACGGTGCCGGCGCTGCCGGCGCTTCGCCCAGGTCTCGGCGGGCGCTCCGCGCGGCGCCCGTGCGGATCTCACGCTCACCGGCAGGCACCGGACCGTTCACCTGGTGGAGCAGGGGGTGCGGCCCGGCCTGGTCGGCATCGACGGGGACTGGGAGTGGCTCCGGCCCCGGCCGGGGTGCGGCAGGTCCCGTTCCCCTGATGGTGCCGGGCACCCGTACCGGCCGGGTGTGACGTGCCCGTTCCCTTTCGGCGCCGGGGTCCGGGCTCCGGGCACGGGGGCCAGCGCCGGGGCCCGGCCGGGGCTGGGTGTGTGCGTCGGCCGGGGTCAGGCCTCGGGGCCCGCGATCAGCTTGCCGCCCTCGACCCGGACCGGGACCGGGGGCAGCGGCGCGGTGGCCGGACCGCGCGTCGCCTTGCCGGTCGTGGTGTCGAAGTGGCTGCCGTGGCAGGGGCAGCTCCCCACGTTGTCCTCGACCCTGTCCAGCAGGCAGCCGCCGTGGGTGCACTGGGCGCTGAACGCCTTGTACTGGTCCTTGGCCGGGCAGGTGACGACGAGCCGCTGTTCGCGGTAGAGCTTGGAGCTGCCGACCGGGACCTCGTCCGGCGTGCCGAGCGCGACGGGGGCGGTCGGCGTCGGCGTCTCGGCGTGGCCGAGCTTCGAATCGGTCGAGCAGGCGGCCACTCCCAGCCCGGCGGCGCCGGCGAGAGCGGCACCCTTCAGCACGGTACGGCGGGCGGCGGGCTGGCCGGACATGCGGTCTCCACTGGTCGGAGGGACGGAGGGGTACCGGGGAGGGCTGAGGCACCGGGAGTACCTGGGCATCAGCGCCATCGGTGACGGAACCGACGATACCGGCGCCCCCGGACACCCCCGCGCCCGGCCCACCCGAGCACCCCACCGCCCCGGCCGAGCCCCGCCGCCCCCCCGGTCGTTCCCGGTCGAAGGCGTCTCCCAGTCGCCCCGTCGGCCGGGCGACCCCGACCGGAGGTGCGGCACGGGGCCGCACCTCTCGGGGCGCACGGGCGGATCGCCCTCGACGGCCCGCCCGTGCGCCGCGCGCCTCCCGTCTCAGGCCTCGCGGGCGCGGGTCGTCCTCTTCGCCGCGGGCTTCTTCGCGGCGGGCTTCTTCGCCGCCGTTCTGTCCGTCTTGGCCGTGGCGGACTTGGCCGTGCTCGTCCGGGCCGTGGCCGTCTGCCTGGCGGGGGCCGACTTCGCGGCGACCGTCTTCTTCACGGCCACCTTCCGCAGCGGCTTGCGGGCCGCGGGCACCGCGGCCTCGTTCACCCGGTCCGGGTCGAGGATGTCCTGGAGGAACTTGCCGGTGTGGCTGGCGGGGACCGCGGCGATCTGCTCCGGGGTGCCCTCGGCGACGACCAGACCGCCGCCGCTGCCCCCTTCGGGGCCCATGTCGACGACCCAGTCCGCGGTCTTGATCACATCGAGGTTGTGCTCGATGACGATTACCGAGTTGCCCTTGTCGACCAGCCCGGAGAGCACCTTGATGAGCTTGCTGATGTCCTCGAAGTGCAGCCCCGTGGTCGGCTCGTCCAGGACGTAGACCGTGCGGCCGGTGGAGCGCTTCTGCAGCTCGCTGGCGAGCTTCACCCGCTGCGCCTCACCGCCGGAGAGCGTCGGCGCGGACTGGCCGAGCCGCACGTACCCGAGACCGACCTCGTTGAGCGTACGGAGGTGGCGGGCGATCGTCGGGACGGCCTCGAAGAACTCCAGGCCCTCCTCGATCGGCATGTCCAGCACCTCGGCGATGGACTTGCCCTTGTAGTGGACCTCCAGGGTCTCCCGGTTGTAGCGCGCCCCGTGGCAGACCTCGCACGGGACGTAGACGTCCGGCAGGAAGTTCATCTCGATCTTGATCGTGCCGTCGCCTGCGCAGTTCTCGCAGCGGCCGCCCTTGACGTTGAAGGAGAAGCGGCCCGGCAGATAGCCGCGCACCTTCGCCTCCATCGTCTCCGCGAACAGCTTGCGGACGTGGTCGAAGACGCCGGTGTACGTGGCCGGGTTGGACCGGGGCGTACGGCCGATGGGCGACTGGTCGACGTGCACCACCTTGTCGACCAGGTCGTCCCCGTCGACCCGGGTGTGACGGCCGGGGACCGACTTGGCACCGTTCAGCTCCCGGGCCAGATGGGTGTAGAGGATGTCGTTGACCAGCGTCGACTTTCCGGAACCCGAGACCCCGGTGACGGCGGTGAGCACGCCGAGCGGGAAGGAGACGTCGATGTCCTGGAGGTTGTTCTCCCGGGCACCGTGCACCGTGAGCGTGCGCTCCGGGTCCACCGGGCGGCGGATCTCGGGCGTCGGGATCGACTTCTTGCCGTTCAGGTACTGGCCGGTGATCGACTCGTCGTTGCCGAGCAGTTCCTTGAGCGAGCCGGAGTGGACCACCTTGCCGCCGTGCTCACCGGCGCCGGGGCCGATGTCGACGACCCAGTCGGCGACCTTGATGGTGTCCTCGTCGTGCTCGACGACGATGAGCGTGTTGCCCATGTCGCGGAGCCGGACCAGGGTCTCGATCAGCCGGTGGTTGTCCCGCTGGTGCAGGCCGATGGACGGCTCGTCCAGCACGTACAGCACGCCGACCAGGCCGGAGCCGATCTGGGTGGCGAGCCGGATGCGCTGGGCCTCGCCGCCGGACAGGGTGCCCGCGGCGCGGTTGAGCGAGAGGTAGTCGAGGCCGACGTCGACCAGGAACCTCAGCCGCTCGTTGACCTCCTTCAGGACCCGTTCGGCGATCTTCTTGTCGCGGGCGTTCAGCTTCAGGCGGCCGAGGAATTCGGCGCATTCGCTGATCGACATCGCGGAGACCTCGGCGATGGACTTCTCCATCACCGTCACGGCGAGCACGATCGGCTTGAGCCTGGTGCCCTCGCAGGTCGGGCAGGGCACCTCGCGCATGTAGCCCTCGAAGCGCTCCCGGCTGGAATCGCTCTCGGCCTCGGAGTGCCGCCGCTTGACGAACTGCACCGCCCCTTCGAACGAGGGGGTGGTGTACGCGCGCTCCCGCCCGTAGCGGTTGCGGTAGCGGACCTCGGTCTGGATCTTGTGGCCGAAGAGCAGGGCCTTCCTGGCGCGCTGCGGCAGCCCGGCCCAGGGGATGTCCGTACGGAATCCGAGGGCCTCGGCGAGCGCGTTGATCTGCCGGCCGAAGTACTCCTTGGTGTGACCGTGCGACCAGGGGTGGATCGCGCCCTCGTCGAGCGACTTCTCCTCGTCGGGGACGATCAGCTCCGGGTCGACCTCCATCCGCGTACCGATGCCCGTGCAGTCGGGGCAGGCGCCGAAGGGCGAGTTGAACGAGAAGGAGCGAGGCTCCAGCTCCTCGAAGGAGAGGTCGTCGTACGGGCAGTAGAGGTGCTCGGAGTACATCCGCTCACGCTCGGGGTCGTCCTCGGGGAGGTCGACGAAGTCGAGCACGACCATGCCGCCGGAGAGCCCGAGCGCGGTCTCGACCGAGTCGGTCAGCCGGCGCTTGGCGCTGTCCTTCACCGTGAGCCGGTCGACGACCACCTCGATGGTGTGCTTCTCCTGCTTCTTCAGCCTGGGCGGCTCGGAGAGCTGGATGGTCACGCCGTCGACCCGGGCCCTGCTGTAGCCCTTGGTCTGCAGGTCGGAGAAGAGGTCGACGAACTCGCCCTTGCGCTCGCGCACCAGCGGCGAGAGCACCTGGAAGCGGCTGCCCTCGGGAAGGCCGAGCACCTTGTCGACGATGGCCTGCGGGGACTGGCGCGAGATGGGCCTGGAGCACTCGGGACAGTGCGGCTTGCCGATCCGGGCGAAGAGCAGGCGGAGGTAGTCGTAGACCTCGGTGATGGTGCCGACCGTCGAACGCGGGTTGCGCGAGGTCGACTTCTGGTCGATGGAGACGGCGGGCGAGAGCCCCTCGATGAAGTCGACGTCCGGCTTGTCCATCTGGCCGAGGAACTGGCGGGCGTACGAGGAGAGGGATTCCACGTAGCGTCGCTGGCCCTCGGCGAAGATCGTGTCGAACGCGAGGGACGACTTGCCCGACCCGGAAAGCCCGGTGAAGACGATGAGGGAGTCGCGGGGAAGGTCGAGCGAGACGTTCTTGAGGTTGTGCTCGCGAGCGCCACGGACGATGAGACGGTCGGCCACGCCGGTCCGCACCTTTCTGGAGAGAAATGGGGGAACTGAGCCCCCGTCCCAGGGTATGGGGGGCGCCACAGCGATGTACGAAGCTTTCGACTCCGAGCGTATAGCACGCGCATTCGATTTACGGACGTCTGCAACCTCCTTCACCCGAACGAGTGGCGGGGCTAGGCTCGGCCCCATGAACGATCATGTGCACGACCTGGAAGCCCTTCGTGAAGCCACCGATCGGCTGCTCGATGCCGCCGGGAAACTGGACGATGCCGCGCTCGCCCTGCCGTCCCGGCTGCCGGGCTGGAGCCGGGGGCACGTCCTCGCGCACCTCTCCCGTAACGCCGACGCGCTCGTGAACGTTCTCCAGGGCCGGCCCATGTACGCAGACAGCGAAACCCGCGACCGCGACATCGAGCGCGACGCGCCCCGGCCGCAGGGCGAGCAGCTGGCCGACCTGGCCGGGAGCGCGGCCCGCTTCGCAGAAGCCGCGTCGGTCCCGGCCGACTGGTCCCGCACGGTCACGCTGCGCAACGGCGTGACGGACTCGGCCTCCCGGGTCCCCTTCCGGCGCCGTGTCGAGGTCGAGCTGCACCACGTCGACCTGGGGATCGGCTACGAGCTGGAGGACCTGCCGGAGGAGTTCGTCTCCCGGGAGACCGACTTCCTCGTCGAGCGGTTCGACGGGCACCCCGACGTCGTGGCCACGAGCGTGGTCGACGAGGAGGGCCGGACCCGGACGACCGGCGGCGGCGCGACGGGCTCCCCCGTCACCGTCCGCGGCACCGCTCCCGACCTGCTCGGCTGGCTCTGCGGACGCCGCGACGGGTCGGCGCTGACCGTCGAGGGCGGCTCCCTTCCCGCGCTCCCCCCGCTATAGGCTGAGTCGCATGACGTACAGCGGAGCGGTCAGGGTCGGCGGGCCCGCCGATGTGCACGAGCTGACAGATCTGATGATCTCCAAGGTCGCCGTCGGCACGATGAACAACAACGCGTATCTGCTGCGCTGCCGAGCCACCGGCGAGCAGCTGCTGATCGACGCGGCCGCCGAGGCCGGGACGCTGTTGCGGCTGATCGGTGACGACGGCATCGCGTCCGTCGTCACCACCCACCGGCACGGCGACCACTGGCAGGCGCTCGGCGAGGTCGTCGCGGCCACCGGGGCGCGGACCTACGCCGGACGGTACGACGCCGAGGGCATCCCGGTCCCGACCGACGTCCTGGTCGACGACGGGGACACGGTCCGGGTGGGCCGGGTCGCCCTGACCGCCCGTCACCTCGTCGGCCACACCCCGGGCTCCATCGCACTGGTCTACGACGACCCGCACGGCGCCCCGCACCTGTTCACCGGGGACTGCCTCTTCCCGGGCGGGGTCGGCAACACGCACAAGGACCCCGAGGCCTTCGCGAGCCTGCTCCACGACGTGGAGACCAAGCTCTTCGACCGGCTGCCGGACGAGACGTGGGTCTACCCGGGCCACGGCCATGACACCACGCTCGGTGCGGAGCGCCCGCACCTGGCGGAGTGGAGAGCCCGAGGCTGGTGAACCGGAACCTCGTACAAGCGGGGCCGCCCTGAATGGGGCCGGCCCCGCTTTGGTGTCCGGGCCGCGACGGTGCCCGGCCCGCGTGCCCCCGAAAGTGAACCAGCGGCGGCCTCGAGCGACGGGCCGGCCCGGCAGGCGGCGGAGGTGCCCGGGACAGCAGAGAAGCCGGCCGAAGACGAACACGACCAGGAGCAGCACAAGGAGCACGCCACCTGCCGCGTTGTACGGCCGCATGTCCACCTGCCCGGACGCCGAGGAGAACGCCGAGATGGACCCGGAGGAGGCTGATGGGGCGCCGTCGGTCAGATGACTTCTTGCTGCCCCTGGTTGGGCTGCTCCAGCTGCTGGCGCTTGCGCTGGCCGACGAGACACCACGCCTTGCAGTCGCCGCCGCAGGCGTCCTCTTTGATCACCAGCCCCGAACGGCCTATGTCCGCCCGACGGCCTCGCAGGCATGGGTGGGACGCTGTTGGTTAATCCGGGGCCTGGCCACTTCGCCCCGTCGATCCTTTGATCGGCGGGGCGCAGTGCTGCGAAGTGGCGGGTGCGGGCTCGTGGTTGGCCGGTGATGTGGGCGTCGATGCGGGCGAGGTTGATCGCGGCGCCGGTGAGCTGGTGCTGGAGGCTGGTCTTCGCGAGGCCTCGGCAGCGGGATCTGCGCAGGCCGCAGCGCCGACGGCCTGGAAGATGGTGCCCTCGACACCGGCACGGATCTTGTACCGCTCCTTCCAGCCATCGGTTCGCTGCTCGGCTCGGGCCGTGCGGACGGTTTCGTGTTCGTCGCGGCCCTGCCGGAGGTTGAGCTCGCGGCGCTGGGCTGTGGGTGAGTCGACGAGTCGCGCAGGTGAAGGCAGGGGCGGCAGTCGGCCGGGCTGAGGCGGACCCGGATGACGGGCAGGCCCTGCTGGGAACGCCGCTCGGCCCACTGCGTACTGACGAGGCCGTTCGGGCAGGTCACCCGCTCGCGGTCCCAGTCGATGGTGAAGGCGTCCTGCCCGAAAGGGCCGTCGGCCAACGCGGCGGTGTGGGCGGCCATCGGCCCGTGCAGGACGATGCCGTGCTCCCGTCGGGCGGTCACGACCTGGCCGGCGGTGGGATATCCGGCTTCGCCCCGGTGCTCATCCGGCGCAGCGCGCCCCCGTCCACGTACGAGGCCACGGTCCGCGCCGGCGTCAGGAGCCGCCACACCACCAGGTCGTGCTCGGGCGGGTCCCCGTCCAGTCCCTCCACCCGATCGAGTGGGCGAGCGGGGGCTGCCCTCCGGCTCTTCGGGGGGTATCCCCCCGAAGAGTTGGAGGCTTCTCCCCATGTGCGGCAGCGGAATCGCAGGAAATGATTCTTCTCAAGTTGCAATACGTAAGTTGAGAGGTAACAGCATGGCTAGGCACCGGAAGCGGATCAGTCGACGGGTACTGCTGGCGACGGCGGCGGTCGCGACAGGAGCGTTCCTCGCGCCCGTGGCGGTCCAGGCCGCTTCGGCCGACAGGGCCGGCAGGGCCGGCAGCGAGCAGAACCCGGTCCGGGCACTGGAGAAGGCGGCCCACCCGCTGCGCTCGACCGAGCCCGGGAAGAACACGGCCGACCTGCGAGCCCTGGGCTCGATGATCGGCGACGCCAAGGTGGTCGGCCTCGGCGAGGCCACCCACGGCTCCCACGAGTTCTTCGCCATGAAGGAGCGGGTCTTCCGCTACCTCGTCGAGGAAAAGGGCTTCACCACCTTCGCCCTCGAAATGAGCTGGTCCGCCGGGGTCCAGATCGACGACTACCTCCAGACCGGCAAGGGCGACGCCCGCAAGATCGCCAAGGAGACCCTGGCCGACTCCCCTTGGGAACGCGAGGAGTTCGTCAGCCTCATCGAGTGGATGCGTGACTACAACAGCCGCCACCCCGAACGCACCGTCCACTTCATGGGCGACGACCTCAACGCCCCCACGATGGACGACGCGTTCTTCGACCGGGTGACCGACTACGTGCAGCAGCACCACCCGGACGCGCTGCCGAAGCTCAACGAGCTCTACACCGGCCTGCGCCCGATCAACGACTTCCTCGACTACCTGAGCAAGCCGCTCGCGGAACGGCAGCAGCTCGCCGCCAAGGCACAGGAGGCCCTGGAACTGGTCAGCAGCCAGAAGGGCTCCGGCGACGCGTTCGCATGGGCCGAGCAGAACGCCCGCTCCATCGCCCAGACCGCCAAGTTCCTCACCATCAACCCCGAGGACTCGGACTCGGTGTCCACCTCCCAGCGCTTCCGCGACGAGGTGATGGCCCAGAACGTCGCCTGGTGGCAGCAGCGCACCGGCCAGAAGGTCCTGCTGTCGGCGCACAACAACCACGTCGCCTACGCCGCCTCCACCCCCGAGCTGTATCCGAAGACGCAGGGGTCGTTCCTGCGCGACACGATGGGCAAGGACTACCTCCCCATCGGCTTCACCTTCAACCAGGGCTCCTTCCTGTCGAAGGACACCGCGCTGGGCGGCGATTGGAAGAAGTTCACCGTGGACGCCGCCAAGCCCGGCAGCAACGAGAACACCCTCGACCAGGTCCGTTACCGGGACTTCTACCTCGACCTCCGCAACGCCCCGGCCCCCGCGCGCAACTGGCTGAGCGCTGCCCGGCCCATGCTCAACATCGGTACGCTGTGGCCCACGGAGCCGCGCGAGGCCGCGCTCGGCAAGGCCTACGACGTCCTCATCCACCTCCACGAGGTCAGGGAGGCCGACAATCTGAAGCCGTGACGGCCTGGTTCCGGCCCCGGCGCGAGCCGTCCGACACCACCCGACCTTGTGGAGAGGCCGGCCGTGCGACCGGCCTCTCCACAGCGGGAAGCCTTCTCAGGCGTGCTTGAGGTCCGCGATGAAGGAGGTCCAGGCAGTGGCCCGGACCACGGGCGTCGGGCCCTCGATCACCTTTGAGTCGCGCACGGGGACGATGCCGGGGTGGCCGTCAGCCACTTCGAGGCAGTCGCCGTTCGGATCGTCCAGAAGTTGCGCCCGCTCCAGCCGCGCTGCGAGCAGATCGTTGACGACGCCTTCCGTAGCCGTCGACTGATACGCCCGGAACACTGCCCTCGCGTACCGTTCGGCCAGCGCGTCATGGTCCCGTTTGACGCTGCCTCGGGCCTCGGTGTCATAGGGGGTGACCAGGCGCAACGCGCCCGGCGGGCGGTCTTTTGGGGCCCGCCGCCTCACCTCGCCCGCCACCCGCTGGAAGTGCTGGAGCCACATCTGCCGCAAGGTTTCCACCTCCGTCAGGGCGCCGAGACCGGCCGGTGCGTCTGCGGTGAAGACCGCCTCAAGCAGACGCATCCCGTCACGACCGACTCGCAAGCCCACCGCATCGCGTTTGGCGCGGGCCTTGGGGAACCGGGAGTCCTCGGCCCTGGTGGCGTAGTGCCTGAACCAGTCCGGCTCCGCGACCCGCGTCAGCCAGTCCGGGGCATTCTGGGCAAGCGTGTTGAGCGCCGAGCGCAACGTCTCGGCGACCATCTCCAGCCAGGACAGCTCGCGCGCCGCCGACAGCACATGCGTGGCGGCGGTGCGGGCCCGGCCCACCGTCTTCAGCAAGCCCTTCTCCCGGGCCACGGCCATGACACCACGCTCGGTGCGGAGCGCCCGCACCTGGCGGAGTGGAGAGCCCGAGGCTGGTGAACCGGAACCTCGTACAAGCGGGGCCGCCCTGACGAAGGGCCCTGCGCCAGCCTCGTCGGCGTAGGGCCCTTCGATCTGTGCGAGTCAGGTAGCCGCGCCCCGATGGGCCAGGTGCGCGCACGCCTTGGTCCGTGCCCAGCCAAGCTCGTCCAGGCCGCCGGGGATGAACCTGTCCTCCACGCCGTTCCCTTCCGGCTCCGGGTAGGACAGGCGCCAGCCGGACATGCCGTGTTCGCTGTGCTCGGCGAACTCCAGCAGTGGCGTTCCTGCGCCGCCGTCTCGGCACTGGCCCGATCATCCCGTCACCAGCCCCGGCCGGGGCCGAGCACCCAAGACGCCTGGTACTCCAGCTGTAGATCGTGATCTTCATGCCTGGGGGGCTTGTCGCTGATGGTGGATGGCCCGGGATCGAGCCTGGTTGCGGCGTCGTCAATGGGACCAATCGAGCCGGTGGGCCGTGTCGTGGACGGCCCAGCCTTCTCACCGGACGGGGGCAGGGTCAGTCAGCGGTCGAGGTCGATCGTGAAGCGCCTGATGCCCGAACCGATCGTGTCGGCGTGGACCGAACCACGAGCCCGGTCGAACACCCCGGTGCCGCCGGTGATCGCGTTGTCGAACGAAGGGGGAGGGACCGCGACGCCGCCCTCCTCGTTGAGAATGCGGAAGACCATCCCCTGCACGGTGAGCTGGCCGCCCGGGAGGTTGTAGGTCACGACGCACTCCTCCGCTCCGCGGTTCTCTACCGTGGTGGTGGTGCAGAAGCCGTCGGTTTCGCCGACCACGTTTTCGTCGTTCTGGTCCTTGAGGATCGAGCGGACTACGGTCCGATCGCCCTGGGCGGCGGGGCCGTTGGGGTTGACGGGGAAGCGCGACTGCTGCGCGAGATGGCCGATGAGAGTGATGACCCGGTCCCCGCCCTTGGCGTGGGCGGAATCGGTGTCCATCGCAGCGCCCGCGACAGGGGCACAGGCGAGAAGGGCGACCAGCGCAGTCGCCGTGCCGAGACAGGCTGCTCTGATAGGGCGCATCGTGTGGCTCCTGAGGTTGATGTTCATGGATGGTCAGGTGCCGCATTCATAACCTCGGCGGTGCCGCCGCCCGGAACGTCCCGGCGCGACCCGCCGTCAGATCCGACCAGTCGGACCAACCCGGGACGAGAGACGGCCCGGCCGACCGCGCACTACGAAGATCGCGATCTACAGCTGGAGTACTAAGAAGTCGTCTCATTTGGTGAAGTCGGTAGGCTGGCGGTCATGGTGGGGATCGTTGAGCGGCTGGTTCCGGATGAGTTGTGGGAGTTGTTTCAGCGGGTGGTGCCGGAGGCGCCGTCGCGACCTCAGGGTGGTGGACGGCGTCGGCATGGTGACAGGGAGGTGCTGGCCGCGATCGTGTTCGTGGCCACGTCAGGCTGCACGTGGCAGCAGTTGCCCACTGCTTCGTTCGGACCGTCGGCGGCGACGACTCATCGGCGTTTTTCCGAGTGGACGAAGGCCAGGGTGTGGGCCAAGCTCCCCCGCCTGGTCCTCGACGAACTCGGCGCCCGCGGCGAGTTGGACTGGTTCCGCTGTGCGATCGACTCGGTGAACATGCGGGCCCTGAAAAGGGGGACCTGACAGGTCCGAATCCTGTCGACCGGGGCAAGTACAGGTCGAAGATCCGCTTGCTCACCGAGCGGACCGGTCCGCCCCTCTCCGTCGCAATCTCGGGGCGAACCTGCACGACAGCCAGGCCCTGATCCCTCTTGTACAAGGGATACCGCCGATCCGCTCCCGCCGCGGACGCCGCAAGCCCGCAAAGCTCCACGCCGACAAAGGCTACGGCTACACCCACCTGCGACGATGGTTACGCCGGCGCGGCATTCAGCACCGCATCGCGAGGGAAGGAGTCGAGTCCTCACAGCGACTGGGCCGCCACCGCTGGACCGTCGAACGCCCCATGTCCTGGCTCGCCGGCTGCCGCCGCCTCCACCGACGCTACGAACGCAAGGCCGAGCACTTCCTCGCCTTCACGAGCATCGCCTGCACCCTCATCTGCTGCCGCAGGCTCACCAATTGAGATGACTTCTCAGTGTTCAAAGGAGAAGACCCTAGAGCTTCCCGGGCGGGGTCGGCAACACGCACGAGGGCCCCGAGGCCTTCGCGAGCCTGCTCCACGACGTGGAGACCAAGCTCTTCGACCGGCTGCCCGACGAGACGTGGGTCCACCCGGGCCACGGGCACGACACCACGCTCGGCGACGAGCGTCCGCAGCTGCCGCAGTGGCGCGCCCGCGGCTGGTGAACCGGGCCGCGACCGCGGCCACCGGGCCCGTACGCCGGGCACCCTCCGACCCGGAACACCGGCCGGGGCGGGCAGCGAAACGTTGCGCGCCCCGGCCGGTGCCGGTTCCCGTCGGGCCGGCCGGGCTGTCGCCGGGCCGGCCCGCGGGCTCAGGCGTCGACGTCGGCCCCCTTGTCCACGGCCTTGTCCGTGGTCCCGGCCGTCCGCGCGGCCGCCTCGGCCCGCTCCTGCTTCCGGCCGGCGACGAGGCTGGTGATCGTGGTGATCACCAGGACGCCGCAGATGACGCCGAGCGACACCGGGATGGAGATCTCGGGGACGTGCACCCCGGACTCGTGCAGCGCGTGCAGCACCAGCTTCACGCCGATGAAGCCGAGGATGACCGACAGGCCGTAGCTGAGGTGGACGAGCTTCTTCAGCAGCCCGCCGATCAGGAAGTACAGCTGCCGCAGCCCCATCAGGGCGAAGGCGTTGGCGGTGAAGACGATGTACGGGTCCTGGGTCAGCCCGAAGATCGCGGGAATGGAGTCCAGGGCGAACAGCACGTCGGTGGTGCCGATGGCGAGCATGACGACCATCAGCGGGGTCAGGACGCGCTTGCCGTTGTTCCGGATGAAGAGCTTGGTGCCGTGGTAGCGGTCGGCGACCCCGAAGCGGCGTTCGATCGTCCTGAGCAGACGGTTCTCCTCGAACTCCTCCTCTTCCTCACCGGCCCGTGCCTCCTGAACGAGCTTCCAGGCGGTGTAGATCAGGAACGCGCCGAAGAGATAGAAGACCCACGAGAAGTTGGCGATCACGGCGGCACCGGCGGCGATGAAGACCGCCCGCAGCACCAGCGCGATCAGCACCCCGACGAGCAGCACCCGCTGCTGAAGGTGTGAGGGCACCGAGAACTTCGCCATGATCAGGACGAAGACGAAGAGGTTGTCGACACTGAGCGACTTCTCGGTGATGAAGCCGGCGAAGAACTCGCCCGAGGCCCGGCTCTCGCCGAAGACCAGCAGGCCGAGTCCGAAGAGAACGGCCAGCACGATCCAGACGACCGTCCAGATCCCGGCTTCCTTGGTCGTCACGTCATGGGGCTTGCGCCCGATGAAGAAGTCGACGGCGATGAGGGCTGACAGACCGAGAATGGTAAGCACCCAGAGGGTCCACGAAACGTCCACTGCGCCTCCGGCAGTTCGCTACGGCTACTGATCAGCGTCGTTGCTGCCGGAGGTCTCTTCCACCCGGGTGCGCGGACTGCACCACGGGCCGACGCCCCGGGACCGGTCACGGTCCGTACTGACGGGAACGCCGCGTACGGGAGTACTCCCCTCCGCTCAAAGAACAGTACAGGGATTCCCAAGGAAAGGTAAAGGGGAAGGTAAAGCTCCTTCAAAAGCACTGGTCAGGACGGTGTGGGAAGAGGGTGGACGGGCTGCGGGTCAGTACCGCCGGGGGCGGCGGGCGGCGGCCACCGCGGTGAGCACCTGCTCCAGGACGCGGCTGCCGGGCGGTATCACCGGCGGGTCGTACGTCCAGGCGTGCCCCACCCAGGGGTCGGCCAGGTGGTCGTCGGGAACCGGGGTGAGCCGGAGCAGCGAGCGCCACAGCGGGTCGAGCACCGGCCCGTACCCGGCGGCGTCCTCCCGGTCCGCGACCATCAGGAGGTGGACGCCGACCGAGGGCCCCTCGTCGGCGAGGTAGCGCAGCTGGGTGACGGCACGGTCGTCGAAGCCGTGCGGGAAGTCATTGACGATCAGCAGCTGCTCGCCCGGGTCGAGGTCCGGCGGGAGCGAGTCGGCGGCGCCCGCCCGGATCGCCATCTGCACCAGGTCGACGCGCCGGGTGAGGTGGGCGAGGACCGCGGCGACCCCCTGGGCCCCGGTGGCGGGCGGCCCGGCGAGTGCCCCGGAGCGGACCAGCGGGGCGAGCGCCCCGGCCCCCGAACCGGCGGCGTCGATGACGTGGACGGAGAACTCGTCGGCCGGGTAGACGGCCAGCAGGCGTGCCGCGTGGGCGACCGCGCTCTCCATGGCCAGGGTGCGCAGCTGGGTGGTGTCCATCAGGGCCGCGGCGTCGGAAGCCGTACGGCCGCTGTCGATCCAGAGCCCCCGCTCCAGCGGCAGCCGGACCAGCAGCGGGATGCGCAGCTCGGGCTTCTCGGGGAGGTGGAGGTCGCCGATGCGCAGCGCCATGGGGATCTCCATCGGGACGCGGTAGGCGTGCCAGACGGGGTTGTCCCAGCGTGCGAACGCGGCGGGGAGCGCGGGCTCCACCACGTCGGACTCGGCGGCGAGCTGGGCGAGGTCGCGGTCGAGGCTCTCGCGGGCGCGGGCGGTCAGCTCGTCGCACTTGGCGCGGGCCTCCTCGCGGGCCCGGTCGCCCGCTCCCCCGATGCGGCTGCGCGGGTCGGACAGGGTCCGTTCGAGCTCCTGGTCCATGCGGGACTCGGCGAAGTCCACGGCGCTGCGGTACGCGGCGGTGGTGCGGGCCAGGTCCTCGAACATGCCCCAGATCTGGTTGTAGAGGCGCTCGTCCATGGACCAGCCGGTCGCGTCCCCGGCGACGGGCCGGGCGGGCCGGCCCGGTTCCGCGGGCGGGGCGGTGGGCGGGGGCGGCGGGGGTGCGGCGGCCTGGCGGCGGGGGTGCGCGTAGTCGATGCGACCGCCCGTGGTGGGCGGGGACGGCTGGGTCGCGGGTTCCGTGAGCGGCTCGGCCGGCCGGGGCTCGTGCGGGGGCGGTACGGAGCCCGCGCCGTGGCCGACGCGGTCGGCGTCCGGGGTGCGCGGCGGGGGCGGGGTGACGGCGCGGGCCGTCGCGCGGGTGACCGCTTCCTGGATCGAGTGGGCCAGCTCGGCCGCCCGTGCCAGGCCCTGGTCGGCGAGCATGGCGGCGAGGCCGCCCGCGTAGCCCTGGCCGACGGCGCGGACCTTCCAGGCGCCCTGGCGGCGGTAGAGCTCCAGGGCCGCGACCGCGGACTCGGTGTCCAGGCCGGTGAGGGTGAACGTGGCGATCTCGGTGCCGTCGAGTCCGGTGACCGCGACGAACGGCGAGGCGACCGCGCCGAACCGGACCGGGCCGCCGATGCCCGTGGGCAGGGCCAGCAGCACGGTGACCCGGTGCACCGCGTCCGGCAGGGCGTCGAGGTCGACGGCGAGCCGGTGGTCGGCGGCGGCCTGGCGGGACACTTCGAGGCCGGGCAGTTGGGGCGATCCCGGGTGGGCGACCCATTCGGTGCCGTGCACCGTGCCGTTCTCGTCGCCGAGCGTGGCACCGGCCACGACGGGCGTGCCGGCCGATACCCGGATCTCCAGTCGGGTCTGGGGCAAGGTGTGGTTCTGCCCCCGGACCAGCTCGGCCGTCATTGCCCTGTCCCCTCGACGATTCGCTTCACTGCTGTGCGATGTGCCGCAGGGGGCCGCGGCGCCCTGCGGTGCGCCGCGTACGTTGCGGCGCCATGCGGTGCAGCTCCCGGCGGACGATGCCGCCGGGAGCTGCGGATACCGGTGTGCACCGGTCTGGCTCAGGCCCTGCTCACAGGTGCGGCAGGATCGCCGGCATCAGGTCCTGGAAGGTCCGGCCGTTGGCCGGGTTGCCGAGGGCGGTCATCTGCCAGCCGCCACCCGCGCGGTGCACCTTCGCCATGATCTGAGCGGTGTACTGCCCGCCGCCGTCCAGCGTGTAACGGGCGAGCTCCTGGCCGTTGGTCTCGTCGACGATGCGGCAGAAGGCGTTCTGCACCTCCTGGAACGTCTGGCCGGTGAAGGAGTTCACCGTGAAGACGATCTGGTCGATGTGGACCGGCACCCGCTGCAGGTCGACGAGGATCGCCTCGTCGTCGCCGCCGGAGCCGGCGCCGCCGACCAGGTTGTCCCCGGTGTGCCTGACCGAGCCGTCGTCGCTGACGAGGTGGCGGAAGAAGACCACGTCGACCGGCTGCTTGTCGGCGAAGAGCACCGCCGAGGCGTCGAGGTCGATCTCCCGTGTACGCGAACCGAACAGACCACGGCGCGGCGCCGCCTGCCAGCCCAGCCCCATCCGCACCGCGGTCAGGGTCCCTCCGTCGCCCTTCTGCAGGCTGATGGCCTGACCCTTGGTCATATTGACCGTCACGCGCTGTCCCCTCTCCGCTTTCCCCGCAACCATCCGTGCGCGGTTTCCCAGAACCCTACGCAGTCGCACTGACAGTGCGACCGTTCGAAGCCTTTTTGTGTCGGTCCTGCAACACACCGAATGCGGCGTGGTCAGGCGAGACCCGCCTCGCGCATCTGGCGCAACTCCTTCTTCAACTCCCCCACTTCGTCGCGCAGTCGCGCCGCCACCTCGAACTGGAGGTCCGCGGCGGCCGCCCGCATCCGGTCGGTCATCTCCTCGATGATCCCGGCGAGTTCGGCGGCGGGCCGGTCGGTGACCGTCCCGGTGCGGTCCCCGGCCTTCTTGGCACCGGCCCGCCCGGCCAGTGCGGGAACGGGTGCCTTGGCGCCCTTCGCCTGGCGGAAGCCGGTGCCGAGCAGCTGCTCGGTGTCGACCTCCTCGCGGGCGATCGTCGCGACGATGTCGTTGATCTTCTTCCGCAGGGGCTGCGGATCGAGACCGCGCTCGGTGTTGTAGGCGATCTGCTTCTCGCGGCGGCGATTGGTCTCGTCGATGGCCTGGGCCATCGCCGGGGTGATCGTGTCGGCGTACATGTGGACCTGGCCCGAGACGTTGCGGGCGGCGCGCCCGATGGTCTGGATCAGGGACGTCCCCGAGCGCAGGAAGCCCTGCTTGTCCGCGTCGAGGATGGCGACGAGCGACACCTCGGGCAGGTCGAGGCCCTCGCGCAGGAGGTTGATTCCGACCAGTACGTCGTACTCGCCGGAGCGCAGCTCGCGCAGCAGCTCGATGCGGCGCAGCGTGTCGACGTCGCTGTGCAGGTAGCGGACCTGGATGCCGAGTTCCAGGAAGTAGTCGGTGAGGTCCTCGGCCATCTTCTTGGTGAGGGTGGTGACCAGGACCCGCTCGTCCTTCTCGGCGCGGGTGCGGATCTCGTGCACCAGGTCGTCGATCTGGCCCTCGGTGGGCTTGACGACGACCTCCGGGTCGACGAGGCCGGTGGGGCGGATGATCTGTTCCACGAACCCGTCGCCCCGGGACAGTTCGTACTTGCCGGGGGTGGCGGAGAGGTAGACGGTCTGGCCGATCCGGTCCAGGAACTCCTCCCACTTCAGCGGGCGGTTGTCGAGGGCGGAGGGCAGCCGGAAGCCGTGGTCGACGAGGGTCCGCTTGCGGGAGGCGTCGCCCTCGTACATCGCGCCGATCTGCGGCACGGTGACGTGCGACTCGTCGAGGACGAGGAGGAAGTCCTCGGGGAAGTAGTCGAGGAGGGTGTGGGGGGCGGTGCCGGGCGAGCGGCCGTCGAAGTGCATCGAGTAGTTCTCGACGCCGGAGCAGGTGCCGATCTGCCGGAGCATCTCGATGTCGTACGTGGTGCGCATCCGCAGCCGCTGGGCCTCCAGCACCTTGCCCTGCTTCTCCAGCTCGGCGAGGCGCTGCTCCAGCTCCTGCTCGATGCCGTTGACCGCCTTCTCCATGCGCTCGGGGCCCGCGACGTAGTGGCTGGCGGGGAAGACGTGGAGGGACCGGTCCTCGCTGATCACCTCGCCGGTGAGCGGATGGAGGGTGGAGAGCGCCTCGATCTCGTCGCCGAACATCTCGATGCGGACGGCGAGCTCCTCGTAGACCGGGAAGATCTCGATGGTGTCGCCGCGGACCCGGAAGGTGCCCCGGGTGAACGCGAGGTCGTTGCGGGTGTACTGGATCTCGACGAAACGGCGCAGCAGCTGGTCGCGGTCGATCTCGTCGCCCACCTCGAGGTGGATCATCCGGTCCACGTACTCCTGGGGCGTGCCGAGGCCGTAGATGCAGGAGACGGAGGCGACCACGACGACGTCGCGCCGGGTGAGCAGCGAATTCGTCGCGGAGTGGCGCAGCCGCTCGACCTCCTCGTTGATCGAGGAGTCCTTCTCGATGTAGGTGTCCGACTGCGGGACGTACGCCTCGGGCTGGTAGTAGTCGTAGTACGAGACGAAGTACTCGACGGCGTTGTTGGGCAGCAGCTCGCGGAACTCGTTCGCCAGCTGGGCCGCGAGCGTCTTGTTCGGTGCCATCACGAGGGTGGGGCGCTGCAGCTTCTCGATCATCCACGCGGTGGTCGCGGACTTGCCGGTGCCGGTCGCGCCGAGCAGGACGACGTCCTTCTCGTTCGCGCGGATGCGCCGCTCCAGCTCGGCGATGGCCGCGGGCTGGTCGCCGCTGGGCTGGTAGGGACTGACGACCTCGAAAGGCGCCACCGAACGTTCGATCTTCGAAACGGGCCGCATGGAACCACCGTACGACCCCCCACTGACAACCGGGGCCGCTCAGCCGTACCGCCGGCTTCGGATCACCATTCCCCGGGCGGCGCGGGATCGCGCGGGCGGGAGTGGAACGACGCCGGGTCGGCGTGGGTCCCGAACCGCGGGATCTGCCGCTGGACCGGTATTCCGGGCGGCCGTCCCGCTCCGCCGGCGGTCCCGGGGTCGTTCCAGTCCGGGGTGCCCATCACCATCAGGGGGTCGAACATCACGACCACCGCGGCGATGACCAGGAAGCAGCCGGGGCCGATCAGCAGCGGCACGAGGGGGGCGGCCGTGGTGCCGGACCCGCCGCCGGCGCCGGGGTGCAGATGGACGCTGAGCGCGGCCATGCCGGTGTAGTGCATGCCGCTCACCGCCACGCCCATCACGACGCTGGCCCCGAGGCTGGGCAGGAAGCCGTGGATGGAGACGGCCGCCCAGAGCGCCGTCGTGGCGGCCACCACGGCGATGACGACGGAGAGGGCCACGGTGACCGTGTCGTACTCCAGCTGTCCGTCCAGACGCATTCCGGCCATGCCCAGGTAGTGCATGGTCGCCACGCCGAGTCCGGTGATGGTGCCGCCCGTCACCAGTGCCATGCGGGTGGCGCCGCGGTATCCGACGAGGAAGATCCCGACGCCGACCATGCCGATCGCGACCGCGAGGCTGGCGAAGGTGATCGGCTTGTCGTAGCCGATGACCACCCCTTCGACGGAGAAGCCCATCATCGCGATGAAGTGCATCGTCCAGATGCCGGAGCCGATGGAGGTCGCGCCGAGGGCCAGCCAGCCGGCCTTGAAGGAACGCTCGGTGCGCAGCGAACGGGTGGTGCACCGCAGTCCGAGGGCCGCGCCGAGACAGGCCATGAGGAAGGCCGCGACGGGCGTCACCGCCCCGTAGCTGAAACCGTCGATCGTGCCCTGCATGCTCGTACGCCCTTCGCGGAAGCCCGGGTCCGGGGTGACCCTAAGGCGCGAGGCCCGGCAAACAAACAGAAGAGCTGCATTTTATCGACACGGAAATCGGCCCGTGACCCGGTGTCGGCGGTGGCGTTCACGTTGTGGCCATCCTTCGCCTGTCCCCCGTTGGGGCACGGCTGTCACTCTCGGCCCTGCCGCAACTCTGACGCGAGGAGTACACGTGTACGCACGCACCGCAACCGCCGTCCTCACCGCCGCAGCCGTGATGGGGGCCGGCGCGCTGCTGATGACGTCCGCCGAGACCCGGACCACGAGCAGGACCACGGCGGCGGCCGGGCACACGAGCACGGTCACGGACGTCCGGACCGTCAGCGCCCGGACCGCGGGCCCGAAGGGGGGCGCCCCCGTCGTCTTCGCCCACCGGGGCGCCTCGGCGTACGCGCCGGAGAACACCCTGGCCGCCGTCGACAAGGCCGACGAGCTGGGCATCGACTGGGTGGAGAACGACGTCCAGTTCACCGAGGACGGTGTGCTGGTGGTCGTGCACGACACCGATCTGAAGCGGACCACGAACGTCGAGGAGGTCTTCCCGGATCGGACCTCGTGGGCGGTGAAGGACTTCACGGCCGCGGAAATCGCCCGGCTGGACGCGGGCAGCTGGTTCGGGCCGGAGTTCACCGGGGCCCGGGTGCCGACCCTCGGGCAGTACCTGGACCGGGTGGAGCGCAACCGGCAGAAGCTGCTGCTGGAGATCAAGAGCCCCGAGATCTACCCGGGCATCGAGAAGGCGACCCTGCAGGTGCTGCGGCAGAAGGGGTGGCTGGACCGCGACCACGTGAAGAACCGGCTCGTCGTCCAGAGCTTCGGCGCCGACAGCGTGAAGAAGGTGCACCAGCAGCGCCCCGACGTCACGACCGGTTTCCTCGGCACCCCCGCGGTGGCCGACCTTCCCTCGTACGCCGCCTTCACCGACCAGATCAACCCCTCCCACACCTCGGTCTCGGCCGACTACGTGGCCGCGGTGCACGCGCTGAAGGGCGCGCACGGCAAGCCGCTCCGGGTCAACACCTGGACGGTCAACGACGCCGCGACCGCGACGCGGCTGGCGGGTTACGGCGTGGACGGCATCATCACCAACACCCCCGACGTGGTGCGCGAGGCCACGGGCCGGGGCTGACCCTCCGGACCGTCCCGGCCGCGCCCCCGGCTCCCGGGCCCGGCATCGGCATCGGTCCCGGGGCCGGGGCCGGTCCGGGTGCCGGTCCCGGAGCGTTCCCGGTGTCGGTTCCGATGTCGGTCCCGGTCCCGGCTCCGCGGCCGGTTGTCAGTGGCCGGCCGTACGGTGGTTCCCATGAAGAGCAACGGGGTCGTCGAGTGGGCCGTCGTCGAGAGCGACATCGGTCCGCTGCTCCTTGCCGCGACCGGCACGGGCCTGGTGAGCGTGGTGTTCCACGCCCGGCCCGAGGTGCGGGAGAAGGCGGTCGGGCAACTGCGGACGCGGCTGGGCGCGGAACCGGTGGAGAGTCCCGGTTCCGCCCGGCTCGCCGAGCCGATACGGCAGCTCGCGGCGTATTTCGCGGGCTCGTCGCGGGAGTTCTCGCTCGGTCTGGACTGGTCGCTGACCTCCGGCTTCAACCGCCAGGTGCTCCGCGAGCTGGCGACGGGGGTGCCGTACGGGACGGTCGTCGGATACGGGGACCTCGCCGAGCGGGTGGGGCAGCCGGGGGCCGCTCAGGCGGTCGGGGCGGCGATGGGGTCCAACCCGCTTCCGGTGGTGGTGCCGTGCCACCGGGTGGTGGAGAGCGGCGGCGGACTCGGCGGGTTCGGCGGCGGGCTCGAAACGAAGCGGAAGCTGCTGGCCCTGGAGGGCGTGCTGCCGCAGCCGTTGTTCTGAGCGCCACCGACGGCACCGGTCCGAGCGGTCCGGACCGGCCCGAACCGGCCCGAACCCGGTTTCGTACCCGTGTGCGGGCTGGCACACTGCGTCAGTGACCAACACCCTTGACGCACCTGACACCCCTGCCGGGTCCGGCCGCTCCGCCGGCACCCCGGTCACGGCAGCCGCGCTGTCCGCGCTGCGGCGCAGAACGTCCGGGGTGCTCATAGCCAGCCAGATACTCGGCGGTCTGGGGGTGCCGATCGGTATCGCACTGGCCCCCGTGCTGGCCACGGAGGTGAGCGGCTCCGAGGCTCTGGCCGGGCTGGCTCCCACCTCCTCGGTGGCGGGGACCGCCCTGCTCTCGCTGCCGCTGGCGGCGCTGATGACCTCGCGCGGCCGACGCCCCGGTCTCGTGCTGGCCTATCTGATCGGTGCGCTCGGTGCGGGGCTGGTGGTCCTGTCCACCCTCGTGGAGAGCTTCCCCCTGCTGCTGCTCGGCATGGCCGCGTTCGGTGCCGGTTCCTCGGCCAATCTGCAGGCCCGGTTCGCCGCCGCGGACCTGGCCGAGCCGGACCGACGGGGCCGGGCGATCTCCACCGTCATCTGGGCCACCACCATCGGTTCCGTTCTCGGGCCGAACATCGCCGCCCCGGTGGGCCACGTCTTCCGCGGCACCGCGATATCCGAGGAGGCGGGGCCGTTCTTCTTCGCGGCCGGGATCTTCCTGCTGGCCGCGGTGGTCGTCGGGGTGCTGCTGCGGCCCGACCCCCTGCTCACGGCGCGGGCCCTGGCCCCGCAGGACGACGAGTCCCCGGCGGGCCGTTCGCTGCGGGCGGGCATCGCGGCGGTCCGGGCCTCGCCGATGGCGCGGCTGGCGCTGGTGACCGTGGCCGTCTCGCACACCACGATGGTCTCGATCATGGTGATGACCCCGGTCGATCTGGGCCACCACGGCGCCGGGCTCCAGCTGATCGGCCTGGTCATCAGCGGTCACATCATGGGCATGTACGCGTTCTCCCCCGTGATGGGCTGGCTGTCGGACCGCTTCGGCCGACTCGCCGTGATCGGTCTGGCGGCCGGACTGCTCTGTTGCGCCGCGCTCCTGGCCGGTACCGCGGGCGCCGACCACGGCCAGACGGCGGCCGGTCTCTTCACCCTCGGCCTGGGCTGGTCGGCGGGGCTCGTTGCCGGTTCGGCACTGCTCACCGACTCCGTGCCCCAGGCGGCCCGCGCCGCCGTGCAGGGTCTGTCGGACCTGACCATGAACACGGCGGCGGGCATCGGTGGAGCGGTCGCCGGGGTCGTCGTCGCCCAGGCCGGCTACGGCTGGCTGAACGCGGCGGGGGCGTGCCTGTTGCTGCCGATGGCGGCGCTGACCCTGCGCCGGGCGCTCACCCGCCCCACCACCGCGGCCCCGGACCCGGGTCCGAGCCCGGACACGGCCCCGGACCCGGACCCGGCTGCGGATCCGACCGACACGGCCGGAAAGTGACGCGCGAGGCCTCAGGAGCTGATGTGGTATGCCTTGCGCAGCGTCTCGTGCACGGTCCACGTCGTACGGTCGCCCTCGCGCAGCACGCAGGCGTCGCCCGGACCGATCTCCATCGTCGCCCCGCCGTCGACGGCCACGGTCGCCCGCCCGCTGACGACCACGAAGAGTTCATTGGCCTCGGTGTCGGTGACCACCCCGGGGGTGATCTGCCAGATCCCGCGCATCTGCTTCCCGTCGGGTGACTCCCAGAGCACCTTGCCCGTCACCACGGGCTCGCCCGAGACGATCTGCGCGGGGTCGAGCGGCTCGGGTTCGAGTTCGGCATCCGGAATGTGCACGGCGAACGAGGCAGGGTACTGATCAATGGTGGTCATGGCCGGTCACCTTAGTACTCCCCCCGGCAGGCCCGGCCGGTGCGGTGCCGTACCGGAAACGGCCCCGGCGGCTCCGTCGTCCCTGTCGTACGTTTGAGGCGGGCACCCTCGCGACAGGGATGTGGACATGTCATCGAATGCGTCGCACAGCGCAGATTCCCTCGCCCCCGTGCTCTCCACCGAGGTGCAGGCGGCCCTCGCCACGCACCACCCCGTCGTGGCCCTGGAGTCGACGATCATCGCCCACGGTCTGCCGCGCCCCCGCAATCTGCGGGTGGCCGAGGAGCTCGAAGGGCTCGTACGGTCCGTCGGCGCGGTTCCCGCCACGATCGCCGTACTCGACGGAAGGGCCCACGTCGGCCTGGACAAAGCCCAGTTGGAGCGGGTCGCCACGGACCCGACGATGCGGAAGCTGGGGCATCGCGACCTCGCCCCCGCCCTGGCGACGGGCGCGAGCGGGGCGACGACCGTGTCCGCCACGGCGTTCCTGGCCGCCCGCGCGGGGCTGCGCGTCTTCGCGACGGGCGGCCTCGGCGGCGTGCACCGGGAGTGGACGCGGACCCAGGACGAGTCCGCCGACCTCCGGCTCCTCGCGCGGACCGGCATCACCGTGGTGTGCGCGGGGGTGAAGTCGATCCTGGACGTCCCGGCGACGCTGCAGCGCCTGGAGACGCTCGGCGTCCCGGTGCTCGGTTACGGCACCGACCGTTTCCCCGGCTTCTACCTGAGCAGTTCGGGCGAGCCGGTCGACTGGACGGTGCGCACGCCCGAGGAGGTCGCGGACGTGATGCGGGCGCAGGACGCGCTCGGCGGCCCCGAGGCCGCGCTCGTGGTCGCCAACCCCGTGCCCGTGGCGGACCAGCTGGACCCGGCGCTCCACGACCGGGTGCTGGCCGAGGCCCTGGAGGAGTGCCGGGCGCGTGGCATCGAGGGGCAGGCCGTCACCCCGTTCCTGCTGGAGCGCCTGGTGCGCGGCACCGGGGGCGCCTCGCTGGAGGCCAATCTGGCGGCCGTGCGGGGGAACGTGTCGCTCGCCGCGCGGATCTCCGACGCGTGGACGGCCTCCACCCAGGCCCAGGCCCCGGCATCGGTGCCGCGCCCGGACCCGGCGGCCGGGCGATGACCGACGGCGGGCTGCTCGTCATCGGGGACGTGGTCACGGATGTGGTGGCCCGGCACAAAACGGCGCTGGTCCACGGCACGGACACTCCGGCCCGTATCCGTACCCTCCCCGGGGGCGCGGGCGCCAACGTCGCGTGCTGGGCGGCCCATTCGGGCTGCCGTGACGTACGGCTGCTGGCCCGGGTCGGCGCCGACAGCGCGGACTGGCACCGCGACGCACTGCAACGGGCCGGGGTGCGTTGTCTGCTGGCCGTGGACGACAAGGAGCCGACCGCCACCGTCGTCGCGCTCGTCGATTCCGCCGCCGAGCGCACCTTCCTCACCGACAGCGGCGCAGTGCTCCGTCTCTCCCCCGACGACTGGTCGCCCTCGCTGCTGGACGGAGTCGCCCATCTCCATCTCTCCGGGTATCTCCTCTTCGCCGCGACGAGCCGGTCGACGGCGCTGCTCGCCCTGCGGGAGGCCCGGCGGCGACGGATTCCGGTGAGCGTCGATCCGGCCTCGGCGGGCTTCCTGGCCGAGCTGGGCGCCGACCGGTTCCTGACGGCGGTGGAGGGGGTCGGCCTGCTGCTGCCCAACGCGGACGAGGCCCGGCTCCTCACCGGGCTGCCCGAACCCGCCGACGCCGCGGCCAAGTTGAGCCTCCTGGCGGGCCGGGTGGTCGTCACACTGGGCGCGGACGGGGCGCTGCTGGCCGCCGCCGGTGCGGTGGTCCGGCATGTCCCGGGGGTCGGTGTGCGCGGAGCCGTGGACTCGACGGGGGCGGGCGACGCGTTCACCGGCGGTTTCCTGGCGGCTCACTTGGCCGGGGCGGACGACGCCTCGGCCGTGGCGGCAGGGTGTCGGGCGGGGGCGG
The DNA here is from genome assembly GCF_053596315.1 of Streptomyces sp. NPDC001732. Lineage (NCBI taxonomy): Bacteria > Bacillati > Actinomycetota > Actinomycetes > Kitasatosporales > Streptomycetaceae > Streptomyces > Streptomyces sp. NPDC001732. The sequence continues at coordinate 65,188 of NZ_JBSFFY010000008.1, read as the reverse complement.
AGGCGGTCACGACCGTGGGCGGTCGCCCCGGCCCGTGACACACCCGTCGGAACGGGCGGGGCGGGGTGGAGCCGGGTCGTCCCGACCGGGTCGGGCGGGGCCCGGTTGCCATGGCCGGGCCGGAGCGGACCAGGCCGGTTCACCCCGGACGGTTCGACCCGGACGGTTCGACCCGGGTGGTTCGGCCGGTTCGGCCCGCTACCCGTCCCTCCCCCACCCCGTCCACGCCGGATGGAGCGGATCGTCGGCGCGCACGACCGCGTCCGCGCGGCTCGCGGGCTCCACCTCCTCCTCGTACCGCGCGAAGGCGGGCAGCGTCCAGCGCCCGCTCTCCTCGGTGCGCCGCCGCAACGCGCCCGGCGACAGCCGCAGATGGACGCTCAGGTCGAACGGGAACCAGTGGCCGAGCAGCAATGGACCGTGCACCACCAGCACCCCGCCCTCGGGCAGGGACCGGTACGGGCTGCGGGTGGCCCGGTCGGTCACCGGGTCCCAGAGGTCCGGCAGCACCCGCCCGCTCCCGCCGGGCTCCAGCGGCCCGAAGACCTCGCGCCACAACGCCCCCGTGTCGAACCAGCTGCCGTAGTACGAGTCGGGGTCCTCCTTGCCGTACTCGTACCGGAGACTCGCCGGCCGCAGGAACCCCTCGGTGGACACGACGAGCACCGCACGGCCCCGGACCCGCAGGGCCCGGGCGACGCGCTCGGCGAACTCCCCGGTCCGGGCCGCCGGGGCGCCGTCGACGGCGACCTTCGACCAGGGGCCGCCGTCGGCCGGTTCCAGGGCATCCGCACGTACGGCGAAGGCCTCGGCCAGCCGTTCCCAGGTGATCGCTTCATGACGCACCCACCCATCATCGCTCCGCGGCCGGCGCGGGGGCGCGGTCACTCGCCGCGCAGCTCGGCGGCGAGCGGCCCGTCGCCCGACACCTCGACGCGCCCGCCCCCGACGGCCTCGGCAAGCGTCAACTCCCCCCGACCGAGCGCGATGCAGACCTCGGCGTCGAGCGCGATGCGCGCATCGGCACGGGCTGCGGGGCCGTCCCCGTAGACGATCCCGCCGTCCGCCGCCCCACCGGCGCGCACATGGAACTCGCCCTCGTCCAGGTGGACTTCCACGATTCCCTCGTGGGCCGTCCCGGCCAGCGCACGCAGCAGCACGAGCGCGAACCAGTGCGCCCGCACCGCGTCGGTCGGCCGTCGCTCGGCCAGCGCGGGCGCGCCCCATTCGGCGAGGGCCGCGAGCACCGGCAGCAGTCCGTGGCCGCGCCCGGTCAGTTCGTACACCGAGGCCGCGGCGGGCGGCGGGAGCCGGCGGCGGGTGACGAGACCGCTCTGCTCCATGTCCTTGAGCCGGGAGGCGAGGACGTCCGTGCTGACCCCCGGCAGGTCGGCGTGGAGGTCGGTGTAGCGGCGGGGGCCCGCCAGCAGTTCACGGACGATCAGCAGGGTCCACCGGTCGCCGACGGAATCGAGGGCGCGCGCGGTGGCGCAGAACTGGTCGTAGCTCCGGCGGCAAGCCGAGCGCGTTGCGGGCTGTTGCTGACGTGGCATGCGACGCAGTCTAGACATGTTGTTGGACTTTCCAAGCCCGAGCTTGGTAAAACCAAGTATCGCAATCAGGTCGGGGAGGCCACGCATGGAGTTCCGGCAGTCCAGCAAGCTCGACGAGGTCTGTTACGAGATCCGGGGCCCGGTCATCGAGCACGCCAACGCCCTGGAGGAGGCGGGCCACAGCGTGCTCCGGCTCAACACGGGCAACCCCGCGCTCTTCGGCTTCGAGGCGCCGGAGGAAATCGTCCAGGACATGATCCGGATGCTTCCGCAGGCCCACGGCTACACCGATTCGCGCGGTGTCCTCTCCGCCCGGCGGGCCGTCGTGCAGCGCTACCAGGCGATGGGGCTGACCGATGTCGGGGTCGACGACGTCTTCCTCGGCAACGGCGTGTCCGAGCTGATCTCGATGGCCGTCCAGGCACTGCTGGAGGACGGCGACGAGGTGCTCGTCCCGTCCCCCGACTACCCGTTGTGGACCGCGGTGACGACGCTCGCGGGCGGCAGGGCCGTGCACTACGTCTGCGACGAGGCGGCGGACTGGAACCCGGACCTCGCGGACATGGCGTCGAAGATCACCGACCGCACCAGGGCCGTCGTGATCATCAACCCCAACAATCCGACCGGCGCGGTCTATCCGCGCGAAGTCCTCGAAGGCATCCTCGACCTGGCGCGCCGGCACGGTCTGATGGTGTTCGCCGACGAGATCTACGACCAGGTGCTGTACGACGACGCCGAGCACCACAACGTGGCCTCCCTCGCCCCCGACCTGCTGTGCCTCACGTTCGGCGGCCTGTCGAAGACGTACCGCGTGGCGGGCTTCCGTTCCGGCTGGCTGGTCGTCTCCGGCCCGCAGCAGCACGCCCGGAGCTATCTGGAGGGGCTGACCACGCTCGCCTCCATGCGGCTGTGCCCCAACGCGCCCGCGCAGTACGCCATCCAGGCCGCGCTCGGCGGCCGGCAGTCGATCCGGGAGCTGGTCGCACCGGGCGGCAGGCTGCACGAGCAGCGCAACCGGGCCTGGGAGCGGCTGAACGAGATCCCGGGGGTCTCGTGCGTGAAGCCGAAGGGCGCGCTGTACGCGTTCCCGCGCCTGGACCCGAAGGTGCACCGCATCGTCGACGACGAGAAGTTCGTCCTCGACCTGCTGCTGCGGGAGAAGATCCAGGTCGTGCAGGGCACCGGCTTCAACTGGCCGCGGCCCGACCACTTCCGGATCCTGACGCTTCCGCACGCCGACGACCTCGACGCGGCGATCAGCCGCATCGGCCGCTTCCTGACCGGGTACCGCCAGTGACGGCCGGGACTCGCCGGAAAGCCTGAGGCCGCCGCCGGGGAAGGCCGGATGTCCACGCGGGGAGGAACGGAAACGGGAGCGGGCCCGGGGGCGTAGCCGGCCCCCGAGCCCTGTGGTGCCATCCGTTCGGCACGCCGACACTTTTAAGAGCCCGTGTCAGGTTTATGTCGCCGCGTCCTGCCTTTAGACGACCGCGGACCGAAGCTCCGCGGGCCGGAGTCGAACCGGCATCTCGACGCCCATGGGCACAGGCCCGTTCGATTCGGCGATCGATGGCGAATGCTGAGTCTGGAGCAAGAGTCTGAGATTGATCGCGGTCTGCCTCTGCCATTTGGGCCACCCCGGCCCGTTCGGGTGCGGGAAGCACCCCGAGTGCCGGGGGGAGGACTCGAACCTCCACCGGAACCGCGTCGTTCACGACAAGCCTCAGTTTCAGCTTGCGCTCCTCGCGCACCCCGGCCGTGATGAACGGCCGGGGAATCAATGGTCGGTCACCCGAAGAGGTAACCGAATACCGCATCACCCACCCGCTGGTCGGTGACGTCCACGCCGTTGGCCTCCTCGCGGGCGAACTTCACGGCCTGCTGGAGCTTCTCGACCCGGTCCAGCAGTTCGTTGACGCGGCGCGCGGGAAGGGCTCCGGAGAACTTCACCGTCGTCCAGTACCCGATCGGGACGTCCTCGTAGTACACCTCGACCTGCGCCGGGTGCTTGTCGGTGGCCTCCGCCTTCACGTGGTTGCGGGGCACCTTCTTCGTCCGGAGGGTCCGTACCGGCTCGGTCTTCCAGGAGTCCGTCGAGGGGTCCTGGACCCAGGCCTCGGAGGCGTCGAGCACCGGCAGCTTGCGGACGAAGGTGTTGAGGTCCGTGAGCTGCTTCTCCAGGAAGAGCAGGTACGAGACCGGCACGTCGCTCACGATCACCCGCCCGTCGACCTTCACGTCCGCGCGGGCCGAGCAGTTCGCCCAGTCCTTCGTGGCGGTCACGTCGAAGAGCCGGGTCAGGGTCGTCGCGGTGTCCCGCAGCACGTCCTCGGCCTTGATCTGCACCAGCGTCGACTCGGGCGGCAGCTGCTCGCCCTCCTCGTCCTTCGGCTGGTACGTCCGGGAGATCCCGGCGAGCAACCCGGTCTTCTGGAGGCCGTGATGTGCCGCCGTCAGGTCCTGGTGGGCCTTGGACTTGACGCCCTTCTCCACTGCGATGATCTGATTGAGTTTCGCCACGTCGAGGAACCTAACAGCGCCGTCCCGGCCTCGGCCATCGATTTCTGCGCCCTGCGTCCACGCCCCGACCGCCCCGTGTCAGGAGGTCAGCCGGGCAGTGCCGCGGTGAGGTCGACCTCGACCAACTGCCCGGGAAAACCCAGGCGCGCGACGCCGAGCAGGGTGCTCGCGGTGGTGAACGCGGTGGTGAACGCGGGTCCGAGGACCGAGCCGGTGAGCCGTCGCCAGGCCGCCCCCAGGACCGCGGTGTCGTCGCTGACCACGTAGATCACCGACCGGACGACCCGGGGCGGTTCGGCCCCCACGGCCGCGAGGGCGACGAGGGCATTGGCCGCGACCTGGTCGATCTGGGCGTCGAGATCGCCCGGCCCCACCAGGGTGCCGGAGCGGTCGAGGGGGCACTGCCCGGCCAGGTGGGCGGTCCGGCCCGCCTCCACCACGGTGATGTGGTGGTAGCCGGGGGTGGGGTGCAGTCCGTCCGGGTTGATCCGGCTGATGCTCGTGGCCATGAAAACGAGTCTGCCGGGCCGGGCGCCCGGGGTGCGACGGGGTTTCGGCAGGGCCGCCCGGCCGATCCGTACGGGTGGTTTCCGCCGGATGTCCATGTCCTGCAGCCGCCCGGCGGGGACCGCTTGCCACAGTGGGCCCGCGCGTCCGCGCCGCCGGCTCCCGCGCACCGCGCCCGCCGCTTCCCGGCCGGGCACGGCTCCCCGTTCCCGTACGGACATCGCCCCTCCCGGGCGTCGAACGAAGGGTCCGCCTTGTCCCGCTCCACCACCACGAACCGCCCCGCCGACCCGGCGCGGCACGCCGCTCCCGAGCAGCCCACCGGTCCCGAACAGCCCGCGGGCATCACACACCCCACAGACCCTGCTCACCTCATGGGCCCCGCACAGCCCATCGGCACCGCGGGGCACACCGGTCCGAAGCGGCGCGGCGCGTTCACCGCGGCGACCGTCGCGCTGGCCGTACTGGCCCTGGGCGCCCCCGTCGCCTACGCCGCCCTCGACGGCGAGCCCTCCTCGGCCACGCGTCCCGCGGCGGCGGCCGGTGCCGCGCGCGGGAAGGACTACATCGAGACCCGGCTCTTCTTCGGCACCGAACGGCCCGGCGGCGGACCGGACGTGACCGACGCCCAGTTCATGGCGTTCATCGACGAGGAGGTCACGCCGCGCTTCCCGAACGGGCTGACCGTGCAGGACGGCCGGGGGCAGTGGCGGGACTCCAACGGGGCCATCGAGCGGGAGCGCAGCTACGAACTGATCCTGCTCTACCCGGCGTCCGAGGCCCGGGTGCGCGACGCCCGGATCGAGCGGATCCGCGACGCCTACGAGAAGGCCTACGCGCAGGAATCGGTGGCCCGGCTCGAAGAGCGCATGACCGCCGACTTCTGACCCGGCGGCCCGCCCGGCCGCCCCCGCCCCTCAAGCCCCCCGGCCGGTCTCGTCCTTTCGGACGCCCGGCCGACCGGGGCGGGGCAGCCGGCCCCGGAGCAGCGGGGCGCGCCGCCGTGCCCGGTCGCGTCCACGCGGCCGGTTGATCCGGTGCGCCAGCGCGTGGACGCCGACGACGGCCGCCGGGAAGAGCACCAGGGTCGCCGCGACCGCACCGCCACCCCCGCTCCGGATGCCGGCCTCCTTCAGCTTCCGCACGGCCCAGACCGAGTACGGGACGACGACCGTCGGCGCCGTGAGCACCCCCGGCGTGTAGCCGCGGTACGCCAGCGCCTGCGCCATGTGCACGGCGCCGTGCCACCCGAAGCCGACCAGCACCGCCCGGAAGAACGGGCTGCGGCCACCGGTGCGCGCCCCGTCCGCCGACGCCGCCGCCATGATCCCGCCCATGAGCCCGATCGCGACGGCGGCGTCGCGCTGCGAGAGCTCCATCCGCTCCCAGATCCGTTCGGGCACCGCCGGGAACCGCTCCTGGAGCCGCGGCCGGGCGGACCGCGCCCAGCCGGCCATGGTGGCCAGCTCCTCCAGGTCATTGGCCACCCAGGCGGCGAACAGCCCCCAGGTCACCGTCTTGGAAACCGCCTTCTCCGTCATGCCGGGCCCCCGTAACGTCGCAGTGGAGTGCCATCACCCTACAATGCAACGCAACGTTGCGTTGCTTTTCTCTGGAGTGTTCATGCCCGACCCGACCGTGAGCCGCCGTCCGGGCAAGGGGCCCCGCGCCGCCGAAGCGATCTTCGACACCACGTTGCGCCATCTCGCGGAGCGCGGGTACGCCCGGCTCACCATCGAGGCCGTCGCCCAGGACGCCGGGGTCAACAAGACGACGATCTACCGCTGGTGGCCCTCGAAGCCGGCCCTGCTGAGGGCGGCGCTCGTCCACGCCCGGGTGCTCGACGTCGACATCCCCGACACGGGCAGCCTGCGCGGCGATCTGACCGCCCTCGTGGAACAGATCATCGGCCTGCTCACCAACGGCCGCACGGAACCCGTCGCCCGCGCCCTGACGTCGGGCACCGGCCTGCCCGACGACGAACTCGCCTCCCTCACCCGCGACTTCTTCGCCGACCGGTTCTCCCGCGAGCAACCGGTCTTCACCCGTGCCGCCGCCCGCGGCGAACTCCCCCCGGACGCCGACCCGATGCTGCTGCTGGACCTGATCGCCGGGGCGGTCTGGATGCGGGTACTGCTCCGCCGCGAGCCGGTGCCGCCGGACTTCGCCCGGAACGTCGTCGACGCCGTGCTGCCCCGCTGAGGGGAGCGGGGACCGGCCGGGCTGCTGTGCCGCGACCGGGCACGGGCCGGGCACGTACGGAACGGAGCGGTTCCACATGGGCACGCCGATACGCCACTTCACCGCCACGACGCCGGAGGGGCAGGCGTTCACGGTCGACATGGAGCGGGACCACCGGTACGAGCCGTACCGCGACTTCCTCGTCTGCGCGCACTGCGGCTGGTCGCCGTCGCTGCTGACCATGGAGCGGATCGTCGACATGGCCGGGGAGCACCTGGCGTCGGCGCACGGTGCCGACCGGGGCCTGTCCCAGCACGAGAACGAGTCGTTCCGGAAGGCCCGGCTGATCGTCCTGCCGATCGTCGCCGTGCTGCTGATCGGCCTCCTGGTCCATCTGATGGGGAGCTGAGGAACCGGGGGGCGGGCCCGGGGCCGAGGGACCGGGGTGCGGGGCCGGGGTCAGCCGCCGCCGAGTTCCATGAGCGCGCTCACCGGATCGGAGTCCGGGGCGGCACGGGGCCACCAGTCGTCCTCTCCGGGCTCGGACTCGTAGCCGTACCAGCGTCCGTCGTGGCCGAAGCGGAGCTGGAGCGTGCCGCCGGGGTGCGTGAGGTGGTTGCGCCAGGGGTGGAAGCGGGGGAAGTCGGCGGCCGCGAGTGCGGGGCGGGCCCGGTCGAAGGGGCCCGCCGGAGGGTCCCAGGAGGTTTCGAGGACGGCCAGCCCCTCGGCCCCGCCCTGGCGCCAGGCGGCGACCGCTCGGGCCAGGTCGGTGGTGGTACGGCCGGTGGCGTACGCGAGTTCGCGGTAGAGGGTGCGGGTGGTCGCGGTGAGTCCGGCGGTGGGGCGGGACGCGGCCAGCCGTACCGCGTCCTGCCAGGGCGTGAGTCCGGCGAGCGGGTCGAGGCCGGTGGTGAGCAGCGCGTGGGCGCGGGCCGCCGCGTCCGCGGCGAGGTGGTCCAGGGCGAGCGGGTCGCGGGCACCGGGCAGGCCGGGGTACGACGGCGGCTGTGCGGGATGCGGTGGCACCGGCAGCGGGGCGGGGAGCGGCGGCAGGAAGCGCTCGGCCAGGGCCTGGCCGGCGGGCACGGAGGGGATGTCGGGCGTCGCCGGGCGCTCCTTGGCGGAGTGTGCGGCGTTGCGGCGGCCCAGCTCTTCGATGAGCTCCCGCTCGCCCCGGCCGCGCAGCAGCAGGAGGACGAACGGGTCGGCGTCCAGGAGCCGGGCCATCTGGTAGCAGAGGGCGGCCACGTGTTTGCAGGGCCAGCCGTGGTCGGGGCAGGAGCAGCCGGGGTCGAGGTCGTCGGCGGCGGGCAGCAGTCCGATGCCCGCGGCGGCCGCGGTGTCGACCAGCGAGTGCGGCATCTCCTTGGCGAGCAGCGCGGAGAGGTGGCCGGGCCGGGCGGCGACCTCGTCGAGGAAGACGTCCCAGTCGGGGTCGGCGAGGGTCCGCAGTCGCAGTTCGCAGCGGTAGGGGCGGGGGCGGCTGCCGTGGACGTAGGCGACGACCCGGCCGGGGGTGACGGTGATGGCGGCGACCTTGCCGCTGTCCGCGTACGTACGGCCCCGGGAGAGCCGTCCCTCGTCCATCGACAGGGACTCCAGCGCGGCCACCCACGCGCGGCCCCACCAGCTGTCCGCGAAGGGTTCGTCGCCGCCGCAGGTGCGGGGCGGTACGGCCTCGAAGGTGCGCCGCAGATCGTCGGGGCCGGGGCGTGAACGCACGGCGGTCCGGGGGGCGGGGGCGGCGTGCCCGCGGCTCCCGGTGCGCGGGTCGTGGCCGGTGAGCAGGTCGTGGCCGGTGCGCGGACGGTTCTCCGGCCGGGGGCTCATGCCGGCCTCCGGAGCGAGACGAGGTCGGCCAGCTCGCGGTCGCTGAGCTCGGTGAACGCGGCCTCGCCGGTGCCGAGGACGGTGTCGGCCAGGGCCCGCTTCGCCTCCAGCAGTTCGCCGATCCGGTCCTCGACGGTGCCTTCCGCGATCAGCCGGTGCACCTGCACGGGCTGCGTCTGGCCGATGCGGTACGCCCGGTCCGTGGCCTGCTCCTCGACGGCCGGGTTCCACCAGCGGTCGTAGTGGACGACATGGGCGGCCCTGGTGAGGTTCAGTCCGGTGCCGGCCGCCTTGAGGGAGAGCAGGAAGACCGGGACCTCGCCGGACTGGAAGCGGTCCACCATCCGCTCCCGCTCGGCGACCGGCGTGCCGCCGTGCAGGAGTTGGGAGGGAACGGCGCGCGAGGTGAGGTGGGCGGAGAGGAGCCGGGCCATGGTCACGTACTGGGTGAAGACGAGGACGGAGCCGTTCTCGGCGAGGATCGTGTCGAGGAGTTCGTCGAGCAGGGCGAGCTTTCCCGACCGGCCGACGAGGCGGGTCGGCTCCTCCTTCAGGTACTGCGCCGGGTGGTTGCAGATCTGCTTGAGGGAGCCCAGCAGCTTCATGACCAGGCCGCGTCGGGCGATGCCTTCCGACGCCTCGATGAACGCCATCGTCTCGCGGACCGTCGCCTCGTAGAGCGTGGCCTGCTCGCGGGTGAGGAAGACGGGGTGGTCGGTCTCCGTCTTGGACGGCAGCTCGGGGGCGATGCCCGGGTCGGACTTCCTGCGGCGCAGGAGGAAGGGCCGCACCAGCCGGGCGAGCCGTTCGACCGCTTCGTCGTCCTCGGGCCCGGCGGCCGTACCGGTGTTCTCGACGGTGCGGGCGTGCCGGGCCCGGAACGCCTTGAGGGGGCCGAGCAGTCCGGGGGTGGTCCAGTCGAGCAGGGCCCACAGCTCGGAGAGGTTGTTCTCCACGGGGGTGCCGGTGAGGGCGACCCGGGCGGGGGCCGGGATGGTGCGCAGCGCCTTCGCCGTGGAGGAGTGCGGGTTCTTCACGTGCTGGGCCTCGTCGGCGACGATCATCCCCCAGCCGTGGTCGGCGAGCCGGGCGGCGCTCGACCGCATCGTGCCGTACGTGGTGAGGACGAAGCCGCCGTCGGCCCCGGCGAGCGTGCGGTCGGTGCCGTGGAAGCGGCGCACGGGGACGCCGGGGGCGAACCGGTTGATCTCCCGGTGCCAGTTGCCCAGCAGGGAGGCGGGGCAGATCACCAGGGTGGGCGCGGGGTGGGCGCGGTGCAGGTGGAGGGCGATGAGGGTGACCGTCTTGCCCAGGCCCATGTCGTCGGCGAGGCAGCCGCCGAGGCCGAGCGAGGTCATCCGGTCCAGCCAGGCGAGGCCGCGCAGCTGGTAGTCGCGGAGCGTGGCGTCGAGACCGGGCGGCGGGGCGATGGCGGTGGCGTCGGCGGTGATGCGTTCCCGGAGCGCGGCGAGCGCCCCGACGGGCACCGCCTCAACCTGTTCGCCGTCGACCTCGGCGCTGCCGGTCAGGGCCACGGCGAGGGCGTCGACCGGATCGAGCAGTCCGAGCTCCCGCTTGCGCGCCTTGCGCACGAGCGCGGGGTCGACGACGACCCACTGGTCCCGCAGGCGCACCACCGGGCGGTGGGCCTCCGCGAGCCGGTCCATCTCCTGCTCGGTGAGCTGCTCGTCGCCCAGCGACAGCTGCCAGTCGAACGAGAAGAGGTGCTCGGCGTCGAAGAACGAGGTGCCGTCGGTGGCCGAGCCGGGGGCGGGCCGCACGACGGCGGAGGCGGTGAGGGAACGGACCAGCTCCCTGGGCCAGTGGACGTCGACCCCGGCCGCCGCCAGCCGGGGTCCGGCATCGCCGAGCAGCTCGTACAGCTCGTCCTCCCCGAGTGCCAGGACGTCGGGCACCGACTGGTCCAGCAAGCGCTCCAGCGGCGCCCAGACGCGGGCGGCGCGGCGCAGGGCCAGCACGGCGTCGACCCTGGCCCGCGGGCCGAACGGCTCGCCCGCCCCGCCGTTCCACAGCGCGGCGGCGTCGGTGACATGGGTGGGGTCGGCGAGGCTGTGCACCTGGACGACGGCCGCGGCGGCGCGCCGCGCGGCCCCGGTGCGTCCGCGCGCGGACGCGTCGAGGACGCCACCGGAACCGGAACCGCCGGTGCCGAAGCCGTCCACGTCGTCGGAGCGCTCGTGCACGTCGTACGCGTCGGCCGTGTCGTACGCATCGGTCGTGTCGAAGAGTTCGTACGCCGAGAGGTCCAGGCGCAGCGAGACCCGTACCCCCGCGTCGAGCCCGGACGCGACCTCGACCGCCCAGTCCCGCGCGCCCGGCAGGTGCTGGGCCTCGCGGGCCGCGAAGGGCGCCCCCATCGCGTACGCGGCGGCGGGCGTACGGGGCAGCGTGTCGGCGACCGCGTCGAGGAACGCCCCGATCAGCCACTCGGGGTCGGGGAGCCGGAGCGGCGCGCGGTCCGGGAGCGGGACGGCGTGACCCTCGGGCGGCAGGGCCGCGGCGATCGCCCGGAGGTGGGCGATGTCCTCGGCGTCGCGCGGACCGGCCCGCCAGGCGTCGTGGTCGTCGCCCGTCAGACCGGGGAGGAGTCTGCCGCGCGCCGCCAGGTTGAGTGCCTGGAGCGCGGCGGCGCCCCAGCACCGCGTGGCGGCGTGGGCGGATTCCTGGTGCCGGCCGCGGACCAGCAGCGGCAGGGCCTCGGCCACGGGCAGCAGGACCGCGGGCACCGCGCGCCGACGGACGTCGTGCTGCGGGGCATCCCCGCGGACGACGGTGATCTCGGCCGTGCTCGGGGCGGGTGCCGGGCTCGCGGGGGCCGCGGGAGGTCCGCAGACCTCGTCCGGCTCCGGGAGCGGCCCGCCGTCCGGGTCCCAGAAGGCGACGCGTCCGTCCCTCGGCAACGAGGCGGGCAGGAACACCGCGGCACAGCGCAGAAGACGGACGACGGCGACGTCCTGTCGACTTTGTGCCGTGGCCATCCGCTCCCTCCCCTCCCGCTCCGACCCTGTTGGTCACCTTGATCCTTACGACTTCCGCCGAGTCTAGGCGGGGGGTGTGACAACCGGCCCGGCGCCTGCGTTCCAGCAGGTCAAAAGCCGTATGAGCCGGCCCGGTCCGGCGCGGCCGGACCGGGCCGGCGGGAGGGGGAGCAGGAGAAGCGGAACGGAACGGTCCGGCTCAACGCCCGGCCGACCGGCGCCCGGCCGACCGGCGCCCCGGCAATCGGCCGATCGGCTCCGGCCCGTCAGCACCTCGGCGATCAGTCGCTCAATCGCTCAGTGCCGGGCCATCGGCTTCGAACGGGTGGGCCTCGCGGGAACGGCGAGCGGAGGCGCGGGCACGGCCGACGGCTGTTGCTGCTGTTGCCGAGATTGCGGCTGTGGCTGCTGTTGCTGCTGAGATTGCGGCTGTTGCTGCGGCGGAGCCACCGACTGCGGCTCGGGCCGCTGCTCGGGCTGTTGCGCCCGCTCCAGGAAGCGGAGCAGCTCCACCGGGAACGGCAGCACCAGCGTGGAGTTCTTCTCGGCCGCCACCGCCACCACCGTCTGCAGCAGGCGCAGCTGAAGGGCGGCCGGCTGGGCGGACATCTGCCCCGCCGCCTCGGCGAGCTTCTTCGACGCCTGGAGTTCGGCGTCCGCGTTGATGACCCGGGCCCGCCGTTCACGGTCGGCCTCGGCCTGGCGCGCCATGGAGCGCTTCATCGTCTCCGGGAGCGAGACGTCCTTGATCTCCACCCGGTCGATCTGCACGCCCCAGCCGACCGCCGGGCTGTCGATCATCAGCTCGAGCCCCTGGTTCAGCTTCTCGCGGTTGGACAGCAGGTCGTCCAGATCGCTCTTGCCGATGATCGACCGCAGCGAGGTCTGCGCCATCTGCGACACCGCGAACCGGTAGTCCTCCACCTGGATCACGGCGCTCGCCGCGTCGACGACCTTGAAGTAGATGACGGCGTCCACCCGTACCGTCACGTTGTCCCGGGTGATCCCGTCCTGGGCGGGCACCGGCATCGTCACGATCTGCATGTTGACCTTGTGCAGCCGGTCGACGCCGGGGACCACCATGGTGAAGCCGGGCCCGCGCACCTCGTCACGGAGCCTGCCCAGCCGCAGCACGACGCCCCGTTCGTACTGCTTGACGATCTTGGCGGCCGCCGCCAGGTAGAGCACCCCCACCGAGGCCGCCGTCACCGTCGCGATTACGAGCTCCTGGACCATCACGGCCCCCTGAGAGACGGAAAAACTGACCCAAGCGAATCAGCAGCTATTACCACGATATGCCCAATATCAACCAATATGAACATGGCTCGGGTCTCCCTCGTCGCGGCCGTCGCCCGCCCGGCCGCGCACCGGGTGCCGGGCCTGCGGGGAGCGGGCAGGGTGACCAGCGTCAGCACGTACTCCGTGGCACACGCAGCTCCGTGGCACCCGCGGCGCCGGTGCCGGCGGACGAGCCCGGACGAGACAGACGAGGACCCGCCCATGCCCGTGACCGATCACCGACGCCGCCGTCTCGGCATCGCCGCAGGGACCGTGCTCCTGACCCTCACCGTCGCAGGCTGCTCGGGCCTCGGCCGGACCGCGGTCGGGCCGGTCATCTACACGACCCAGCGGAACGTCGACATCGCGGTGAACAGCCCGCTGGTGAGGGGTTGCCACCGCCTCGCCCCCTCGGGCGCCAAGGCCGTGTTCAACGAGACCAGGATCGACATCATCCTGTACCGCACCTTGGACTGCACCGGTCCGGGCACGACGTACCTCGCGACCGGCTTCAGCGACTTCAATCCCCCCAGCGTCCTCCCCTGGCGCAGCTTCAGCACGGTTCACTGACCGGCCGCGCCCCCCGTTCCCGTCCCTCGCACGCCGCCCCACCGGCCGCGTCGCCCCGTCCCTCGCGCACCACCCCTGCCCCGCCTCTCACACCGAGCGGCGGGCGACCAGGGCCGCGCTGATGTGCTGGAGGTCGGCCGGGCGGGCCGGGGAGAGGCCGGTCAGCCGGCCGATGCGGCGTATGCGGTAGTCGACGGTGTTGGGGTGGATGTGCAGGGCCTCGGCGGTGGCCCGCCGGTCCAGCCCCAGTTCGAGATACGTCTCCAGGGTGCGCAGCAGGTCCGGCTTCGCCTCCAGCGGCCCCAGCAGCCGGGCGAGCCCGTGCAGGGCCTCGCTGGGCCGACTGAGCTGATATTCGAGCAGGACGTCGGCCAGCCGGTACAGACCGGGGGGCCGTCCGGTACGGGCCACCAGGTCGACGATCTCGGCGTTGCGCGCCACGGCGGCCGGCACCGCCTCCGGCTCGGCGGTCTCCGCGGCGGCGATGACAGGGACACCGGCCGCGCGGGCCGCCTCCTCGATCAGCGCGCACAGCCCTTCCGGCCCGTGCCACGGCGGCGGTGACCCGGCGACGGGCAGCAGCACCGTGCCGCCGGAGGCGTCGAGGGCGGTGAGCGCCGGCGTACCGGCGAAGTGGTCGAGGACCGTGCGGACGCGGCGGATCTTGCGCCGGGCCGCGACGCCGGACCCCGGGCCCGGTGACTGGTTCGACTCGTCGGGGTGCGGGGCCAGTGCGAGCGTCATCGCGAGGTAACGGGCGGCCGGGCGCAGTCCGGTGCGGTGGGTGAAGCGGTCCAGGGGTTCACCGGTCAGCAGGGCGGCCATCAGGGCGTGCCGGCCGCCGTGCTCCTGGCTGTCGAGGATCTGCCGGGCCTCCAGGTACGCGCTGCTGACGGCGGAGGTCAGCTGCTGCTGGAGGACCATGATGCGGTCCATGATCTCCAGGACGGTGGCGAGGTCGTCGGGCCGTGCCCCCTTCGCGGCCTCCTGCCAGCACATCGCGGTGCCGACCTGGTAGGCGGTGAGGATCGCGTCCAGCGGCACGCCCTCCTCGGCACGCTGGGCCGCCGAGTCCCGCTGCTGGGCGAGTTCGGCGTCCGTGGCGGGACGGCGGTGCTCGACGACGTCCGCGAAGAGCCGCAGATTGTGCTGGACGATGTCGGCGATGTCGCCGGAGATCTCCTCGTGCGGGAGTTCGGCGTAGACCGGCAGGTCGGCCAGGAGCCGGGCTACGACACGACCCGTCAGGGCCGGTACCCGGGCCCGTAGTTGTGCGGCCACCGGACGCCCCGCGATGGACAGCGGCCGGCCCCTCGGGCCCCCGGGAACACCGTGGTCCCCCTCGATGACGGGCGGCCGGTTGTCACGCGTCACAAGTTCCCCCGCGGAAGTCTGCGTTACCCACCAGTTAAACGACGGCAGTCGAGTCTGCATGATGACCGGCGTCACGCGCCATGCCGCGTCCCGCCCCCCACCGTCGGAGGATTCCGTGAACCTGCCGCAGAACAAGGGCTTCTGTCGTTCCGTCAGAACTGTCGTGGGCGCACTCGCCCTGGCCGGTCTGGCCGTGGGGGCCGGTGCGGTCCCGGCGTCCGCCGGTGAGGACGACACCACGTCGTACGTCGCACTCGGCGACTCCATGGCCTCCGGACCGCTCATCCCGGACATCACGGGGCCGGTGGCCTGCGGCCGTTCGACGCACAACTACCCGCACGAGCTCGCCGCGCGCCTCGGCGCGTCGCTGACCGACGTCACGTGCAGCGGCGCCGCCTCCAAGCACATGACCGAGAAGCAGTCGCTGTCGGTGCTCGACATCCCGATGGGCTCGGCGCCGCCCCAGTTCGACGCGCTGCGCCCGGACACCGACCTGGTGACACTGACCATCGGCGGCAACGACGCCGGGCTGGTCGGCATCGCGCAGAAGTGCACCACCCTCGACCCGAACGCCACCCCGTGCAAGGAGAGGTACAACGAGGGCGGGGTGGACCAGGTGGGGCAGCGCATCGCGGAGTTCGCGCCGAAGCTGGGCGTCGTGCTGGACTCGATCCACCAGCGTTCGCCGCACGCCCGGGTGGTCGTCACGGGGTACGGCCTGTACATCAAGCCCGGTGGCTGCTGGCCGCTGCAGCCGGTGCTCCCGGTGGACGCCGACTTCCTCCAGGGCAGCGTGGACCGGATGAACGCGGTGATCGCCGAGCAGAGCGCCGCGCACGGCGCCGAGTACATCGATCTCGCCACGCCCAGCAAGGGCCACGACTCCTGCCAGTCCCCCTCGGACAAGTGGGTCGAGGGCTACGTGCCGACCTCGGTCGCCGCCCCGCTGCACCCCAACCGCAACGGTGAGGCGAACTACGCCGCACTCATCGGCGCGCACCTCCAGGGGAGCTGACCGGCGTTGCGGCACCGCCTGCTGCGCGGGCTGCTGGCGGCGGCGCTCGGCGCCGCCGCCCTGCTCGCCCCCGACGTCCCGGCGGCCCGTGCCGCCGGGGCGTCCGGGCCCGGCTGCGACCCGCTGGCCCCCACCGAGTGCCTGCTGCCGTTCCCGAACGACTGGTACACCCGGCCCGATCCGGCCACCGACACCGGCCGCCGGGTCTCCTTCGGCGCCACCGCGCTGCCGCCCACCGCGGCAGGCCGGTCCGTAGACCCGACGGCCTGGAACCGATCCGACGGCTTCTCCCCCGGCTCCACGCTGATCGCGCACGTCCCCGGCCTCGACCCGGCGGCGACCGGCGCGGCCCCGCTCACCGACATCGGCCGTTCCCTCGCCCCGGACGCCCCCGTCGTCCTGCTGGACACCGAAACCGGTGAGCGGTGGCCGTACTGGGCCGAACCCGACTCCAACGCCACCGATCCCGCCCGCCGGGCCCTGCTGATCCACCCCGCGCGCAACCTCCGCGACGGCCACCACTACGCCGTCGCCCTGAGGAACCTCAAGGACGGGGCGGGGCGCACCCTCCCGGCCGCCGCGCCGTTCGCCGCCGTCGCCGGGAGACCGCTGCCCGCCGGGCATCCGCTGCGCGCCCGGCAGCACCGGCTCCGCCCGGCGCTGAAGGCGCTGCGCAGGGCCGGGGTGCGGTCCGAAGGGCTGTACCTCGCCTGGGACTTCACCGTCGCGAGCACCCGCGGCCTCACCGGTGACCTCTTCACCATCCGCGACGACGCGTTCCGCCGGCTCGGCAGCCGCTCGCCCGCGTTCGCCGTCACCGACGTCACCGACTTCACGGCCGGCCAGGACCCCCGGATCGCCCGGGAGGTGACCGGCCGGATCAGTGTGCCCGACTATCTGGACCGGCCCGGCGGACCACCCGGCTCCGTGCTGCACCGCGGCCCCGACGGCCTGCCGCGGCGGCTCCCGGGAAGTACCCGGTTCGCCACGTTCCGCTGCGAGATACCGCGCTCCGCCTTCCGCACCCCCTCCCACCCCGCCCTCTACGGGCACGGCCTCCTCGGCCGCCGCTCCGAGGTCGGCGCGGGCAACGTCAAGGCGATGGCGGCGGAGCACGGCTTCACGTTCTGCGCGACGGACTGGATCGGGATGGCCGAGGAGGACGTCCCCGTGGTGCTCGGCGCGCTCGCCGACCCGAACCTCTTCCCCGCCGTTCCCGAACGCAGCGAGCAGGGCATCCTGAACGCCCTCTTCCTCGCCCGCGCCCTGATCCACACCGACGGGCTGACCACCGACGCGGCCTTCCGCGACGCGAACGGCCGCCCGCTCGTCGACATCCGGCACGGCATCGGGTACGACGGCAACAGCCAGGGCGGAATCCTCGGCGGCGCCCTGGTGGCCGCCTCGCCCGACATCCGGCGCGGGGTCCTCGGCGTCACCGGCATGAACTACGGCCTGCTCCTCAATCGCAGCGTCGACTTCACGCCGTTCCAGCAGGTCCTGGACGCCTCCTACCCGGACAAGCTGCGTCAGCAGATCGTCCTCCAGCTGTTCCAGATGGTGTGGGACCGCGGCGAGACCAACGCGTACGCGAACCACCTGACCGGCCGTCACCAGGTGCTGATGCACATCGCGTACGGGGACCACCAGGTCGCGAACGCGGCGGCCGAGGTGGAGGCGCGCACCATCGGCGCCCGGCTGATCGCCCCCGCGCTCGCACCGGGCCGCAGCCCGGACACCGTCCCGTACTGGGGCATCGAAACCGTCACGCGCGACCAACTGCCGTACCGGGGCTCCGCGATGACGGTGTGGGACAGCGGCACGCCCACCCCGCCGCTCACCAACACCCCGCCCGCCGGGCCGGAGTACGGCCACGACCCGCACGCGGACCCCCGCAACTCGTCGGCCGCCCGCCGGCAGAAGGCCGCCTTCCTGACCACCGGCCGTGTCGTCGACGTCTGCGGCCCCACGCCGTGCACCGCCACCCCCACCTCCTGACACCCCCCACCCCGACAGGGATGCAGACAAGGAGCACCATGCGCACGCACCGCATCACCCAGGCAGCCGTCGCGGCCGTCCTGCTCGCCGGTACGGTCCTCGTCCCGCCCGCCCTCGCCGCCACGCCCGCCGACGCGCCCGCGGTGAGCGCCGGGGCCACCGCGCGGGCCGCCGCCGTGCCGTTCACCGCGGCCACCGCCCTGCGCGCCGCCGACGGCGGCCACACGCTCTCCTGGTCCTCCACCGCCGGATCGGTGACCGTCACCGCCGTCACCTCCCCCGACGCCACCACCGGCACCCCGGTGGGCACCGCCCCCGGCACCGGTTCGCTGACCGTCCCCGCCGGAACCCTCGCCGAGGCGGGGCGCTGGTACTTCCGGCTGGTGCCGGACAGCGGTTCCCCGCTCGTCGTCGCCGACCGCTCGCTCGGGATCGGCTCCGCCCGCAACTTCCGGGACATCGGCGGCTACCGCACCACCGACGGGCGCTGGGTGAAGCCCGGCCTGGTCTACCGCTCCAACAAGATCGACAAGCTGACCGACGCCGAACAGCAGCGGCTGCTCTCCCAGCGGCTCACCCTCGACGTGGACCTGCGCAACGCGGTGGAACGGTACGAGGCCCCCGACAAGCTGCCCGCCGGTGTGAAGTACCAGGTCGCCGACGTGGTGTCGTTCGACCACGGCATCCGTTTCCACGACTCGGCGCTGATGACGCTGGCCGAGGCCATCGCGGCCGGGCTGTTCTCCGGCTCGTCCGACCTCGGCCAGTCCATCGGCTACCCGTTCATGGTCAACTTCGTGGGCGCCGACTACGCCTTCCACGACCTGGTCACCGCCGTCGCGAACAACGACTCCGGCTCGACGGTCTACCACTGCAGCTCGGGCAAGGACCGCACCGGCTGGAGCACCGCCGTCCTCCTCACCCTGCTCGGCGTGCCGCGCGAGACCGTCGAGGCGGACTTCCTCGCCAGCAACCAGTACCTGGGCAACCCGAAGGCCGTCGAACTGAGCTGGCTGCGCGCCGCGTTCGACCAGGTGGACAAGTTGTACGGCGACTTCGGCACCTATGTGCGCGAGGGCCTGCGGATCGACGACGCGACGGTGGCCAAGCTGCGCGCCAAGCTGCTGACGGCCTGACCATCCGTCAGCGCCCGGTGTGCCGACGGGTGGTGCCCCCCGCCGTTCAGCGGCGGGGGGCACCACCCGTCAGCACACCGGGTACCGCCCGGCCGGCCAGTCCACCGCGTGCTCGAACTCCACGCACAGGTCGTCGGCCACCTCGGTGATCACGGCCCGGCCCTCGGTCGCCACCAGCCAGGACGGCGGGAGATGCACGTCCCCGTGGCGCGCGCCGAGCAGATTGCCGCAGATCGCGCCGGTGGAGTCGCTGTCGCCCGAGTGGTTGACCGAGAGCAGCAGCGCCTGCGCCACCCGGTCGGCCCCGGGCAGCACGAGAGCGCAGTACACGGCGATGGCGAGGGCCTCCTCGGCGACCCAGCCCGCGCCCAGCGTCTCCACCTTCTCACCGCTCGGCGCGCCCTCCGCGGCCAGGTCGACGGCCGCCCGCAGCGCCGCCGTGGTCTCCTCGTGCCCCGGGTGGCGTCCCAGCAGGTCCATGGCCCGCAGCACCGCGCCGGGCATCGAGTCGCCCTCCAGGAGGTGGGCGACTATCGCGGCGAGGGCCGCTGCCGCGTACGCACCGGTCGGGTGGCCGTGGGTGATCTGGGCACACCAGTGGGCGAGCCGGAAGGCCGCCGGGGCGTCCTGCCCCGTCAGCCCGAAGGGCGCGGACCGCATCACCGTGCCGCAGCCCTTGGACCCGGTGTTCACGGGCCCCGGCGTACCCAGCCGGTCGGCCGGCTCGGGGACGTGGCCGGTGGCGAGCCCGGACAGACAGGCGTTGCCGGGGGCCCGGCGGGCGTACAGCCAGGGCTGCTGCCTGAGCCAGCCGGTCCGGATCGAGTTGTCACCGTCCGCGGCGGGCGGCGCGGGGTGGTTCTGGGTGTCCAGCCAGCGGAGGTAGGCGTTCCGTACGAGCGCGGTCTCGGCGCCGACGACCCCCTTCGTCTTCGCCAGGGAGTGGGCCCTGATCAGCCCTTCGGCCGTGAACAGGGTCATCTGCGTGTCGTCCGTGACCCGTCCGGTCACGCCCTCCTCGTCCGGGAGGAGCCCCTGCACGCCGTGCGGCCCGTGCGCGCGGCGGATGCCGGCCAGGGAGAGGAACTCCACCGGGTTGCCCAGCGCGTCCCCGATCGCCCCGCCCAGCAGACAACCCCGGACCCTCGCCCTGCGGCCGGTGCGGTCCTTCCACGATGCGCCGTTCACGCGCGATCCCCTCGATCCAGATTCGACATGTCCCGGAATGCCGTCGTGGGTCCATCCTGGTAGGAGAGGCGATCGCCATGCGTACCGGCAATGAACCGACGACTGCCCGCAGCCCCCTGCGACTGCGGCTCGGGCTGAGTCTATGGGGGCTGGCCTGGGCCGTCTTCGGCGTGACCGTCTTCGTGCTGGTCGGCCGGCCGGGCTGGGCCGCCGCCTGCGGCCTGCTGCTCCTGCTGGTCCTGGTGGATCTGGTGGTGATCATCCACCACATCCGTCAGGGCCCGCACTACCAGCCCGGCCGCGACGTCCCCCCGTACGAACCCGACCGGGGCGGACGCGGCGGATACCGGCCCGACCGGTACGAACACGACGGGTACGGGCGCGGCAGGTACCGGCCCTGAGCCGGGCGGGGGCACGCCCGTGCCCGCTGCCGGGCTCAGTCCTGCGCGGGGAAGCGGGCCGCCTTCAGGTACTCCGGGTTCGGGTCGAGCGCGGCGGCCAGCCGGAAGTGGCGGGCGGCGCGGTCGGAGCGTCCGGAGCGTTCGAAGGTGCGGGCCAGCGCGAAGTGCGCGAACGCGTTGTCCGGCTCGCGCTCCAGGACGAGCTCGAATTCGAGCTCGGCGGGACGCAGCTGGGCGGCGGCGAAGAAGGCACGGGCGCGCAGCAGCCGCGCCGCCGTGTTCTCCGGATGGGCCGCGATCACCGAGTCCAGCAGCTTCACCGCACCACGGGGGTCGCGCGCGTCCAGCAGGCGTTCGGCCGCGCGGAAGTCGATGACGTCGGTTTCCGGGGTCCTCTCGGGCACGGTCGCTTCCTTCCCTTCGCTACCGGGACTCTCAACACCCGCCCCGAGAACGGTATTCCGCCCCGGCCCGCCGGACCGCGTTCCTCCCGGGCCGGGGGCCGGGGGCCGGTACGGCGGTCAGCCGGCCGCGGCGCGCCGGGTCAGCTCCGCCCAGACCCTGCGGACCTGCGGCTCCAGTTCCTCCAGCGGTCCGTCGTTGTCGACGATCAGATCGGCCACGGCGCGCCGCTGCTCCCGCGTGGCCTGGGCGGCCATCCGGGCGCGGGCGTCGGCCTCGGTCATGCCGCGCAGCCGTACGAGCCGGTCGAGCTGCGTCCCGGGGCTCGCGTCCACGACGACGACCAGGTCGTACAGCGGCGCGAGGCCGTTCTCGGTGAGCAGGGGGACGTCGTGGACGACGACCGAGTCGGGGCCCGCGGCCCGTTCCAGCTCGGCGGAGCGTGCGCCGACCAGCGGGTGGACGATCGCGTTGAGGGTGGCGAGCCGGTCGGGGTCGGAGAAGACGATCGCGCCCAGCTTCGGCCGGTCCAGGCTCCCGTCGGCGGCGAGGACGTCCGCTCCGAACGCGTCGACGACGGCCGCGAGCCCGGGAGTGCCCGGTTCGACGACCTCCCGGGCGATCCGGTCCGCGTCGATCAGCACGGCCCCGTACCCGACGAGCAGCCGTGACACTTCACTCTTGCCGGCGCCGATCCCGCCGGTCAGGCCCACTTTCAGCATGACCGGCAGCTTAGGGCCTCTCGTTCGGACCAGGACCCGGCGGGCACGGCGACCCTACGGGGAGGGCCGCACCGGTCCGGTCAGACGTCCCCTTCGCGCTCCGCGAGGAACCGTTCGAATTCGAGGCCGATCTCGTCGGCGGACGGCAGGTCCACCGGCTCGGCGACCAGATTGCCCCGGGTCTCGGAGCCGGCGACCGCGTCGTACTGGTGCTCAAGCCCTTCGACCAGCGAGACCAGCTCCTCGTCGCCCTGGCCGATCTGCCGCTCGATCTCGGTCTGGGTGCGGTGCGCCTCGGTGCGCAGCGCGTGGGCCACGGTCGGCAGGACCAGACCGGTCGCCGCCGTGATCGACTCCAGGGCGGTGAGCGCCGCGTCCGGGTACGCGGAGCGGGCGACGTAGTGCGGGACGTGGGCGGCGACGCCGAGGACGTCGTGTCCGGACTCCATCAGCCGGTACTCCACCAGGGTCTCCGCGGAGCCGGGCACCTGCGCCTCGTCGAACGGGCTGCGGTGGCCGGGCATGAGGTCCGTGCGGTTGCCGTGCGGGGTGATGCCGACGGGGCGGGTGTGCGGGACGCCCATCGGGATGCCGTGGAAATTCACCGCGAGGCGGACGCCCAGGCGCTCCACGATCTGTTCGACGGCGGAGGCGAAACGTTCCCACTCCACGTCCGGCTCGGGCCCGGACAGCAGCAGGAACGGTGCCCCGGTGGCGTCCTGGACGACCCGGACGGCCAGGGTCGGGGTCTCGTAGCCGGCCCAGCGGTCGCGCCGGAAGGTCAGCAGCGGGCGCCGTGCGCGGTAGTCGATGAGCCGGTCGTGGTCGAAGCGGGCGACGACCTGGTGCGGCAACGTTTCGAGCAGGCCGTCCACGATCTGCTCGCCGGTCTCACCCGCGTCGATGTATCCGTCGAAGTGGTAGAGCATGACCAGGCCGGCCGACTCCTGGGCGAGCGCCATGTCGACGACGGCCAGGCCCTTCGGCTCCCATTCGTACAAACTCTGCGGGTCAGACACCGTTACCGCTCCTCCTCGTATTCCTGCACAAGAACGTCCGGCAGGGCACGGGCATTCCCGAACGGTGCCCGTTCGACCGGCTGTTCATGCCCGAAGTCGTTCGGAATTCGAGCGTCCGGAACCGTGCGGAAGCCGACCGTCCGGCGCCGTCACCGCCCTTTGCACCGGGGCCGGATCGGGACCGGACCGCCCTCACGGAAACGGAACCATCCCGCGCCCGCGCAGGCACCCGTACACGTACCCGAACATTGGTCCAGACATTGACACGAACCTGCCCCGTCCCTACCGTCACTGGGCAGCACGTTCAGAGACTCGCCCCACATTCATGTACGAGAACCTCGAACTCCTTCGACGGGAAGGCACCCCACATGCGCACCCGCACGCTGCTCCCCGCCCTGCTGGCCACCGCGCTCGCCACCGGCGGTCCCGCTCTCGCCGCCGCCCCCACGGCGGGCGCGGCCGCGGTCGTCGACGTGAGCACCGGCGCCCAGCTGAAGTCCGCCCTCGCCGCCGCGGCCCCGGGCGACACGATCCGGCTCGCCGACGGCACGTACACCGGCAATTTCAAGGCGACCGTCCCCGGCACCGCCTCCGCCCGGATCACCCTCACCGGCTCGCCCGAAGCGGTCCTCACGGCCGGCGGCGGCTACGGACTGCACCTCGACGGCGCCTCCTACTGGACCGTCGAGGGCATCACCGTCACCGGCGGCCAGAAGGGCATCATGGCCGACGGTGCCGACGGCGTCGTCATCGACTCGGTGACCGTCCACGGCCTGGACATGGAGGGCGTCCACTTCCGCAGGTCCAGCAGCGACGGCGTCATCAGGAACTCGCGGATCTACGACACCGGGAACGACGGCCGGGGCATGGGCGAGGGCGTCTACGTCGGCACGGCCAACGACCTCTCCGACCGCAGCGACCGGATCCGGATCCTGGACAACACGATCGGGCCGGGCGTCGGCGGCGAGAACATCGACATCAAGGAAGGCACCACCGGGGCGAGGATCATCGGCAACACCTTCGACGGCGGCGGGCTGACCGGCGCCCACTACGACGACTCCTGGGTCGACGTGAAGGGCAACGACGTCCTGGTGGAGGGCAACAAGGGCTCTCGCACCACCAACAACGGCTACGAGACCCACACCCAGCAGAGCGGCTGGGGCTGCGGCACCGTCTTCCGCGACAACGTCTCGGACCTGACCGGCGCCACGGGCGACAAGCAGCTCGCGTTCAACATCACCAACCACGGCAAGAGCTGCCCGACCACGGTCCACAGCAGCAACACGGTGACCGGCGGCAAGGGACTGACCAACATTCCCGTCACGCCGTAACGGCCCGCGCGGGCGGCTGCGGACATGAGTGAGGCCCGCTCCCCGGAGGGAGCGGGCCTCACTTTCAGCTACTGCGATCGGTCACCGACCGGAGGGCCCGAGCGTCAGCTCTGGCCGCCCGCCAGCTTCTCGCGCAGGGCGGCCAGGGCCTCGTCCGACGCCAGGGCGCCGGAGTTGTCCGCGGACTCCGAGGAGTACGAGCCGCCACCGCTGCCGCCGGAGGCAGCCGGGGCGCCACCGGCCGGGGCGGCAGCGCCCTCGGCAGCAGCGGCCTCGTCGGCCTCGCGGGACTTGATGACCTGGGCCTGGTGCTGCTCGAAGCGCTGCTGCGCCTCGGCGTACTGCGTCTCCCACGCCTCGCGCTGAGCCTCGTAGCCCTCGAGCCAGTCGTTGGTCTCGGGGTCGAAGCCCTCGGGGTAGATGTAGTTGCCCTGGTCGTCGTAGGACGCGGCCATGCCGTACAGGGTCGGGTCGAACTCGACCGAGGCCGGGTCGGCACCGAAGGACTCGTTGGCCTGCTTCAGCGAGAGGCTGATGCGACGACGCTCGAGGTCGATGTCGATGACCTTGACGAAGATCTCGTCGTTGACCTGGACGACCTGCTCCGGGATCTCCACGTGGCGCTCGGCCAGCTCGGAGATGTGGACCAGACCCTCGATGCCCTCGTCGACGCGCACGAACGCACCGAACGGAACGAGCTTGGTGACCTTACCGGGAACGACCTGCCCGATCTGGTGCGTGCGGGCGAACTGCTGCCACGGGTCTTCCTGCGTCGCCTTGAGCGACAGGGAGACGCGCTCGCGGTCCATGTCGACGTCGAGGACCTCGACGGTGACCTCCTGGCCGACCTCGACGACCTCGGAGGGGTGGTCGATGTGCTTCCAGGACAGCTCGGAGACGTGCACGAGACCGTCGACGCCGCCGAGGTCCACGAACGCACCGAAGTTGACGATCGAGGAGACGACGCCGGAGCGGACCTGGCCCTTCTGCAGGGTCGTGAGGAACGTCTGGCGGACCTCGCTCTGGGTCTGCTCCAGCCAGGCACGGCGGGACAGGACCACGTTGTTGCGGTTCTTGTCCAGCTCGATGATCTTGGCCTCGAGCTCCTTGCCCACGTAGGGCTGGAGGTCGCGGACGCGGCGCATCTCGACGAGGGAGGCCGGCAGGAAGCCACGGAGGCCGATGTCGAGGATGAGACCACCCTTGACGACCTCGATGACGGTACCGGTGACGATGCCGTCCTCTTCCTTGATCTTCTCGATCGTGCCCCAGGCACGCTCGTACTGAGCGCGCTTCTTGGACAGGATGAGGCGGCCTTCCTTGTCCTCCTTCTGGAGAACCAGGGCCTCGATCTCGTCGCCGACCTTGACGACCTCGTTCGGGTCGACGTCGTGCTTGATCGAGAGCTCGCGGGAGGGGATGACGCCTTCGGTCTTGTAACCGATGTCGAGCAGGACCTCGTCCCGGTCGACCTTCACGATGACGCCGTCGACGATGTCGCCGTCGTTGAAGTACTTGATCGTCTCGTCGATCGCGGCGAGGAAGGCTTCCTCGTTACCGATGTCGTTGACCGCTACCTGCGGGGTGGTGGCGGTGGTCTCGGTGCTGCTCGTCATGTGGGAAAGGGCTCCGGTACGGACAGTGAGTCGTAGGTACTGCTACGCCGGGAGCCCTTATCACCTCTGCAGAAGCCGGACAGCTCGGGAAGCACCGAACCCGTCGGGCGGGAGGCGCCTCGTGAACCGAGGGGACATACAACAGATGCGAGCGCGGCCTGCTAGGTCTGAGGCGCACAGGCTCGCAGCGCAACTTGTAGCATACGGGGGCAGCCGGGCACGGTCAATGCGCGAAGGCGCACACCGGGGGCGCAACACCCCATATCCGGCACAACTCGTGTTCCCCGGGACCGCCTCGGCACCGGGAGACGATCCGGGGGCGCGGGACCGCGCTCACGGATACCCCCGAGTACGTACCGCGTGCGGCGGGGTGAAGGCAAACTACAACGACGGACACGATGAGCCAAGAGATCTACGCGGCCGAACCCGAAGCGACCCGCCGCGAGGCGTCCGAGACCGAGAGCAGCCGGGCCAGTCGCGGCTGGTGGGACCGGAATGCCGACGAGTACCAGAGCGACCACGGCGCCTTCCTGGGCGACGACCGGTTCGTCTGGGGCCCGGAGGGGCTCGACGAGGCCGAGGCCGGCCTGCTCGGCCCCGCCGCGTCGCTGAACGGCCTGGACGTCCTGGAGATCGGCGCGGGCGCCGCGCAGTGCTCGCGCTGGCTCGCCTCCCGGGGCGCCCGCCCGGTGGCCCTGGACCTCTCGCACCGGCAGCTCCAGCACGCGCTGCGGATCGGCGGCGGGGTCCCGCTGGTGGAGGCGGACGCCGGGGCGCTGCCGTTCCGGGACGGCTCGTTCGACCTGGCGTGCTCCGCCTACGGCGCGGTGCCGTTCGTCGCCGACCCCGTGCGGGTCTTCCGCGAGGTGCGCCGCGTGCTGCGCCCCGGCGGCCGCTGGGTCTTCTCGGTGACGCATCCGGTCCGCTGGGCGTTCCCGGACGAGCCGGGGCCCGAGGGGCTCTCGGTCGCGGCCTCCTACTTCGACCGCACCCCCTACGTCGAGCAGGACGAGCGGGGCGAGGCGGTCTACGTCGAGCACCACCGGACGCTGGGCGACCGGGTGCGCGACGTGGTGGCCGGCGGGTTCCGGCTGGTCGATCTCGTCGAGCCGGAGTGGCCCGCCTGGAACACCCAGGAGTGGGGCGGCTGGTCCCCGCTGCGCGGCAACCTGATCCCCGGCACGGCGATCTTCGTCTGCGTACGGGACTGACCTGCGCGGACCGGTGACGGGGCTCGACGGGTCCCTGGGTGCGGCCGGCGGGACGGCCCGTACGAGACTGGGGGCGTGATCCGTACCGACGCCCTGGACCGGTTGCCCGTACGCACCGCCGTGCCCGCCCTGGAGCGGGCGCTCGACGACCGCGGTGTCGCGGTGCTGTGCGCACCGCCCGGCACCGGCAAGACGACCCTCGTACCGCTGGTCCTGGCCGGCCTGACCGGCGGCGGGCCGGTGCGCAGGGTGGTGGTCGCGGAGCCGCGGCGGATCGCGGCACGGGCGGCGGCGCGGCGGATGGCGTGGCTCCTCGGGGAACGGGCCGGCGGGCGGGTCGGCTTCACGGTCCGCGGGGAGCGGCTGGTGGGCCCCGACACGGTGGTGGAGGTGGTCACCACCGGGGTGCTGCTCCAGCGGCTGCAGCGCGACCAGGAGCTGGCCGGGGTCGACGCGGTGGTCGTCGACGAGTGCCACGAGCGGCATCTGGACGCGGACACCGTCGCCGCGTTCCTGCTCGACGTGCGCGAGACGCTCCGGCCCGACCTGCGGCTGGTCGCGGCGTCCGCGACGACGGACGCGCAGGGCTGGGCCCGGCTGCTGGGCGACGCCCCGGTGGTCGAGGCGCAGGGGGTCGCGCATCCGGTGGAGGTGGTCTGGGCGCCGCCCGCCGCCCCGGTCCGGCCGCCGCACGGAACGCGGGTCGATCCGGCCCTGCTGGCGCACGTCGCCGCGACGGTGCGCCGGGCGCTCGCCGAACGGGACGGCGACGTGCTGTGCTTCCTGCCCGGCGTCGGCGAGATCGGGCGCGTGGCGGGCCTGCTGGCGGATGTGGACGCCGAGGTGCTCCAGGTGCACGGGCGGGCTCCGGCGGCGGTGCAGGACGCGGTGCTGGCCGGTTCGTCCGGCGGCCGGCGGGTGGTGCTGGCGACCTCGGTGGCGGAGTCGTCCCTGACGGTGCCCGGGGTGCGGGTGGTGGTCGACTCGGGCCTGGCCAGGGAGCCGCGCACCGACCACGCCCGGGGGCTGAGCGCGCTGACGACGGTACGGGCCTCGCAGGCGACGGGCCGGCAGCGGGCGGGCCGGGCCGGGCGGGAGGCCCCCGGGGCGGTGTACCGGTGCTGGGCGCAGGCGGAGGACGGGCGGCTCGCCCGGTTCCCGTCCCCGGAGATCAGGGTGGCGGACCTGGCGGCGTTCGCGTTGCAGGCGGCGTGCTGGGGCGATCCGGACGCGTCGGGGCTGGCACTGCTCGACCCGCCGCCCGCGGGGGCGATGAGCGCGGCGCGCGAGGTGCTGACGGCGATCGGCGCGGTGGACGCGGACGGGCGGGTGACCGACCGGGGCGTACGGATGTCCCGGCTCGGCCTGCATCCGCGGCTGGCGCGGGCGCTGCTGGACGGGGCCGCCGAGGTGGGCGGGCGGCGGGCGGCCGAGGTGGTGACCCTGCTGAGCGAGGAGCCGCCCCGGGAGTACGGGGACGATCTGGCGGCGGCGCTGCGGACCGCGCGGCGGGGCGGGGACGGCTACGCGGCGCGGTGGCGGCAGGAGGTGCGGCGGCTGTCCGCCTCGCTCGGCGGGGTGTACGGGCGCGTGGGGACGGAGGACGCGGCCGTGGGGCTGGTGGCCGCGCTGGCCTTCCCGGAGCGGGTGGCGCGGGCCCGCGGCGAGGGGGCGTTCCTGATGGCGTCGGGGACGGGCGCGGAGACCGGGGAGGGTTCGGGGCTGCGGGGCGCGCCCTGGCTGGCGGTCGCGGTGGCCGACCGGCCGGCGCACGCGGCGTCCGCGCGGGTGCGGCTGGCCGCGGTGATCGACGAGGACACGGCGCGGGCGGCGGCCGGGCACCTGCTCCGGGACGGCGAGGAGGTCCGCTGGGCGGACGGCGACGTGGTGGCCCGCCGGGTGGAGCGGCTGGGCGCCGTCGAGCTGTCGGTGCGCCCGCTGAAGGAGCCGCCGCCGGAGGCGGTGCGCGGGGCGCTGGTCGAGGGGCTGCGCCGGGAGGGGCTCGGGCTGCTGCGCTGGACGCGGGACTCCGAGCAGTTGCGGGAGCGGCTCGCCTTTCTCCACCGGGAGCTGGGCGCGCCCTGGCCGGACGTGTCGGACGGTGCGCTGCTGGACCGTCCGGAGCAGTGGCTGGAGCCCGAGCTGTCCCGGGCCCAACGCCGCTCCGGTCTGGGCCGGATCGACGCGGGGCAGGCGCTGCGGCGGTTGCTGCCGTGGGCGACGGGCGAGGCGGCCCGGCTGGACGAGCTGGCGCCGGAACGGATCGAGGTGCCGAGCGGTTCGCGCGTCCGGGTGGAGTACGGCGGGGCGCAGCCGGTGCTCGCGGTGAAGCTCCAGGAGATGTTCGGCCTGGAGGAGGGCCCGAGGCTGGCCGGGGTGCCGGTGCTGGTCCACCTGCTGTCCCCGGCCGGCCGTCCCGCCGCGGTCACCGCGGACCTGGCCTCGTTCTGGCGGGACGGCTACCGGGCGGTGCGGGCGGAACTGCGCGGCCGGTACCCGAAGCACCCGTGGCCGGAGGATCCGACGACGACGGAGGCGACCCGGTTCACGAAGGCGCGGCTCGGGCGGGAGTAGGCCCCTCCTGGGCGCGGCTCAGGCGGGAGCAGGGGCGGGGTCCGGTGTCCCGTCCGTACTTCGTCCGTCCGGCAGTTGTCCGTCCGGGCGTCGGGAGCGGGCCTCCAGCCACAGGGCGAGCGCGAACAGCGCGACACCGAGGACCAGGAAGCCCACGGGCAGGTACGAGGTGAGCAGCAGGACCGCCAGTCGCTGGGACTTGACCATGGCGACGATCGAATCGACGTAGTCCGCGCGCATCTTCACGTGTCCGGCGAACACGGTGACGGTGTCCCGGGGCAGGCCCATCGCCCTGGCGTTGCGCAGTTCCTCCCGGTGGATCTCCTCGCCGTTGACGGGCGCTCCGGTGACCGGGTCCACCCAGAACATCCGCTTGGTGGTGTACCAGCGGGTCATGCCGGTCTTCGCGATCTGTTCCGGGGTGATCGCGATCGGCATCTTCTTCGGCATCGGGACCTCGGTCCACGGGATGGTCTGCTCGAAGTAGTAGACGTCCATGCCGTGGAAGGTGCGGGTGCCCCGGTAGTGGATGGGCGAGCTGGTGCGGGTCTGCGCGTCGAAGTACTCGTAGTCGCGCTTCTCGGTGAGGAAGGGCCATTTGAACTCGATGCCCTCGCGCCTGACCGGGTCGCCGTCGACGGATTCGCCGGTGGCGTGGACGGGTGCCTGGCTGTGTGCGTCGAAGATGTAGCGTTCGGGAATCCGGGAGACCATCTTGCCGTCCGGGCCGGCCACGAAGCTGAGGGCGTCCCAGACGACGACGTCGCGGCCGGCGGTGCGTTCGATCCTCTCGGACTCCTCCACGTTGCCTTTGAGGGTCTGCACGATGGTGACCGCGGGGACCTTCTTCACCTTCATGCCGTCGTTGTAGTCGAGGAGGGTGGCGGGCTTCGCCTCCAGCACCGTCTCCTGGTACTGACTGGGCGGGATCTTCGCCAGCCTCGGGAAGGCGTACCAGCGCAGCAGCGGCGACATGGCGGCGAAGAAGACGGCGAAGGCCAGGAGTACGAGGCCGGCTCGGCGGCGCATGGTGGTGCCCTCCCTCAGCTTCTGTGGCTTCTGTTTCTTCTGTCTCTTCTTCCAGGGGCTATTTCTTGGGGCCCGGCACGGTGGTCAGCAGGGGTTCGGGCGAGGTCTCCCCGGGCGGGGCGCCGATCGCGCTGATGGTGAAGACGAGCGCGAGGGCTGCGGCCAGCCCGATGGCGGCGGCGACGAGGGCACGCATGCCGGTCCTCCCGGAGAGCATCGATCTGATGGGCCGTCAGGATTGGGGCACCGTAGCAATCCGGGCGCGAGATGAGAACACGTGGAACAGCCCCTCCGCCGTGGTGACGGAGGGGCTGTCGGGGTGTGCGGCCGGCCGGTCAGGCGGCGGGGGTCCCGGAGGGCTCGGGGCTCGTGGACGGCTCCGGGCTCGTGGAGGGCTCCGGGGTTCCGGAGGGGTCCGGCGGCCCGGAGGGCTCGGACGCCTCGACCTTCAGCTCGATGACGACGGTGGCCCCGCCCTCGGTGGTGAGCCGCAGCTTGTACGTGCCCGCCGTGCCGTCGGCGTGGATCTTCGGGAGCTTCAGGGTGCCGTCGGCGCCGGTCCGCAGGCCCGCCAGGGTGCGGACCACCTTGTCGTCCTCGCCCTTGAAGTACGGGCCCTTGTCGTTCTCGACCGGCTTCTCGGCGTCGGTGATCATGGTGGCGGTGACGGCGACCCCGGCCGCGATCCTGCCCTTGTAGGTCGCCTTGACCTCGACGGTTTCGGCGAACTCGGCCCCGGGCGCAGCGGTCAGCGCCTTGTCGTCGGTCCTGGCGATCGCGTCGGCCCGGCGGGCGGTGACGGTCGCCCCGTAGGTGACGGGGGGCACCGAGCGGCCGGTGGCGGCGGCCCGCACCGTGAACGTGCCCGTCTTCTCACCCGCCCGCAGCACCGGGGCGGTGACGGTGCCGTCGGTCCCGGTGGTGAGGGTGGCCGACTTCTTCCCGTCGGTGAACGCGGCGTCCGTGTCGCCGGTGATCGTGAAGGTCACGGAGACCTTGGCGAGCGGTCCGCCGCGGCCGTTCTCTGCCCGCACCTTGATCCGCTCGGCGAAGGCCTCGCCCGCAGTGGCGGCCAGCGGGCCGGTGCCGGCGTTCTTCACGGCCGCGAGGGTCTCGGACGGCTTGGGGTCGGGCTTGGGGCTGGTCGTGCCGTCGCCCGGCTTCGGATCCGGCTTCGGTGTGTTCCCGGGCTTCGGCTTGGCGGAGCCGGACGGCGAGGGGCCGGCGCCCGTCCGGTCCGGGGTCGTGCCGCCGCCGAGGCCGGGCGGGAGGGCGCCGGTGCCGTCGGGGATCTCGTGGGTGCCGCGCTTGTAGTAGTCGAACCAGGAGCGGACCGTACGGAGGTAGGCGTCCGAGTGGTTGTAGCTCAGGACCGCCCGGTCGAGGTCCGCGGCGAGGGACAGGTCGCGGGAACCGGCGCAGAGGTAGCGTCCGGCGGCGAGCGCCGCGTCGTAGATGTTGTTGGGGTCCTTGCGGCCGTCGTCATTGCCGTCCTGACCCCAGGTCGCCCAGGTGGACGGGATGAACTGCATCGGGCCGACGGCGCGGTCGTGGGTGGTGTCCCCGTCGTACGCGCCGCCGTCGGTGTCCTTGATCATGGCGAAGCCCCGGCCGTCGAGGACCGGGCCGAGGATCGGTGAGAACGTGGTGCCGTTCGCGTCGACCCTGCCGCCGCGCGCCTGGCCGGACTCGACCTTGCCGATCGCGGCGAGCAGTTGCCACGGCAGTCGGCAGGCGGCGTCGCTCGTGGCGATCTCCTGCTCGGCCTTCTTGTACGCGGCCAGGATCGAGGCCGGTATGCCGGACTGCGCGCTGCCGGTGACGGGCAGTCGGGCGGTGGTGCCCGGTTTGTCGGGCGTGTTCAGCGGGGGCAGCTCCGTGTAGTACGGCGAATTGCCGGTGGCCGCGCTCTCGTCGGGCGAAGGAGTCGTTCCGGTGGGCTGCGGGTCGCCGCTCCCGGAGACCAGCGGTGAGCCGGGGGCCCCCGAGGCGGAGAGTGCCGCCACGGCGACGGCGGCCACGGCTGTCGTGGTCGCCCCCTTGCGAAGCCGACGACCGAACTGCGCTGCCATACCTCTGGTCCCTCCCCTTCGACGACTGTCCGCGCCCCCAGCGGCAGGACTCAGGCGACCCTACGGCAACTTGTACCGCCGGAACACCGCGTGCCGACCGGTTCTTACCTGTTTTTCACGTTCCCGACAGCAAGTTGTACGGGGGTGGGCCCGCGGGTGACGACAGCGGCCGTACGGCGGCGGCACGGCGGGCGCCGGCCGCGGTCGTGCGCCGTCGGACGGCCTTCAGCATTCACGCATACTTGCCGCCATGCCGTTCACACTCAGTCATGCCGCCGCCGTGCTGCCGGTGCTGCGACGGAACGGGACGGCGCGCGGCCCGCTCCTCGCCTCCGCCCTCGTGGCGGGTTCGTTCGCACCCGACATGACGTACTACGCGGACACCGCGGTTCCCGGCGCCATGGAGTTCGGGCAGGTCACCCACTCGGTGTGGGGGGTGCTCACGGTCGATGTGCTGATCACCGCGGCCGTGGTCGCGCTGTGGCTGCTGCTGCGCGAACCGCTGGTGGCGCTGTTGCCGACGGCCCGGCAGGGGCGGGTGCACGCTTTTCTGAGGGAGCGGCACGGGCCGTGGCGGCTTCGGGACGGCTGGTGGTTCGCGCTGTCGGCGGCTGCGGGGGCGGCCACCCATGTCGTCTGGGACGCCTTCACCCATCACGACCGGTGGGGGGTGCGCCTGGTGCCGGTGCTCTCCGGGAGCGTGGGCGGCCATCCGGTGTTCCAGCTGGTGCAGTACGGCAGTTCGGCCGTGGCGCTGGTACTGCTCGCCCGGTTCGCCGTGTCGGGGCTGCGCGGGACCGGTGCGCGCCCGGTCCCGCCGTCCGTGCCGGTGCTGGACCGGCGGGAGCGGTGGGCGGCGTGGGTGCTGCTGGGCGTCTGCGTCCTGCTCGGCGTCGTCCACCGGTGTGTGCGCTGGTACGCGTACTTCGGGCGCGTGGACACCCCGTTGGACATCGTCCCGACCGCCTGTTTCGGCGCCGGGGCGGGGCTGGCGGCGGGTCTGGTGCTGTACGGGGCGTGGATGCGGCTGCGTCGCCCCCGCCCGGCCGCGCCCTCCGCCCCGCGGACGGACGCCCGGGACCCCGCCCGCCCCTGAGCGCCTGAGCCACGGGCGGGCGCGGAAGCCCGGTGCGCAGGGACGGCCCCGGACCGCCGGGCGGCCCCCGAAGTGCCGACGGCCGGTCCCGAAGAGGCCCGGCACCTGCTCCCCGAAGCCCGCCGGACGGCCCCGGAACCCTTACGGCCCCGGGCCGTCCGGCGCGGCCGGGTGGGTCAGTGCGCCGCGGACTCCCAGTCCGTGCCGACGCCCACCGAGACGTCCAGCGGGGCGCGCAACCGCACCGCCGTGGACATCTCGTGGCGGAGGATCTCCTCCACCCGTGCCCGCTCGCCCTCGGCGACTTCCAGGACGATTTCGTCATGGACCTGGAGCAGCATCCGGGACTTCAGCCCCGCCTCGGTCAGCGCCCGGTCGACGTGGAGCATGGCGACCTTGACGATGTCCGCGGCCGTGCCCTGGATCGGTGCGTTGAGCGCCATCCGCTCGGCCATCTCACGGCGCTGGCGGTTGTCGCTGTTGAGGTCGGGGAGGTAGCGGCGGCGACCGAAGACCGTCTCCGTGTAGCCGGTGGCCCTGGCCTCCTCCACCACCCGGTGCAGGTAGTCGCGCACCCCGCCGAACCGCTCGAAGTAGGTGTCCATCAGGCCGCGCGCCTCGCCCGCCTCGATGTTCAGCTGCTGGGACAGGCCGAACGCGGAGAGCCCGTACGCCAGCCCGTAGCTCATGGCCTTGATCTTGCGGCGCATCTCCGGGTCGACGGCCGACTTGTCGACGCCGAAGACCTGGGAGGCGACCGTGGTGTGCAGGTCCTCGCCGGAGGTGAACGCCTCGATCAGGCCCGCGTCCTCGGACAGGTGGGCCATCACCCGCAGTTCGATCTGGCTGTAGTCGGCCGTCATCAGCGTCTCGAAGCCCTCGCCGACGACGAAGCCCCGGCGGATGGCCCGGCCCTCGTCCGTCCGGACGGGGATGTTCTGCAGGTTGGGGTCGGTGGAGGAGAGCCGTCCCGTCGCCGCCACCGTCTGGTTGAACGTGGTGTGGATGCGGCCGTCCGCCGCGATCGTCTTGACCAGGCCCTCGACCGTGACCCGCAGCTTGGCCTGCTCGCGGTGGCGCAGCATGATCACCGGCAGCTCGTGCTCCGTCTGCCCGGCGAGCCAGGCCAGGGCGTCGGCGTCCGTGGTGTACCCGGTCTTCGTCTTCTTCGTCTTCGGCAGGCCCAGCTCGCCGAAGAGAACTTCCTGGAGCTGCTTGGGCGAGCCGAGGTTGAACTCGCGGCCGACCGCGGCGTGCGCCTCCTTCACCGCCTGCTGCACCGCACCGGCGAACTGCTGCTCCATCCCTTCCAGATGGGGCCGGTCGGCGGCGATGCCGTGCCGCTCCAGCCGGGCCAGCAGGGCGGACGTCGGCAGCTCCATGTCGTGCAGCAGCCCGGCCGCGCCGACCTCGGCCAGCCGGGCGGTGAACGCCTCGCCCAGGTCCAGGATCGCGCGGGCCTGCGCCATCAGGGCCTCGGCCTCCGCCTGGTCCTCCGCGCCGAAGGCCAGCTGCCCCTCGGAGGCCGCGGCGGGGGCCAGCTCGCGGCCCAGGTACTCCACCGCCAGCGCGTCCAGCGCGAAGGAGCGGCGGCCGGGCTTGACCAGGTAGGCGGCCAGCGCCGTGTCCATCGTGACGCCGTCGACCCGCCAGCCGTGCTCCGGGAAGACCCGCATGGCGCTCTTCGCGTTGTGCATGACCTTGGGCCGGTCCGCGTCGGCGATCCACGCGGCGAACGCCTGCTCGTCGGCCTCGTCGATCTCGGCCGGGTCGAACCAGGCCGCCGCGCCGTCCGCCGCGGCGAGCGCGATCTCGGTGACCGTGCCGCTGCCCAGGGCCCAGGTGTCGACCGTCGCGACGCCGAGCGGCCGGTCGCCATGGCCGGCGAGCCAGGGCGCCAGCTCGCCCGCGCCCAGCACCGCGCCGTCCAGCTCGACGCCCGCGGCGGGCGCCGGGGCCTCGTCCTCGGCCGCGCCCGGGTCGACGGCCAGCAGCCGCTCGCGCAGGCTCGGGTTGCGGATCTCCAGGACCTCCAGCACACCCGTCACCGCCGTGCGGTCGTACGGCGCGCGCTCCAGGTCCTGCGGGGCCTTCGGCAGCTCCACGTCACGGACCATCTCCGTCAGCCGGCGGTTCAGCCGCACCGCGTCCAGGTGGTCCCGGAAATTCTGTCCCGCCTTGCCCTTGACCTCCTCGGCCCGCTCCACCAGCTCGGCGAACGAACCGAACTGGTTGATCCACTTCGCGGCGGTCTTCTCCCCCACGCCGGGGATGCCCGGAAGGTTGTCCGACGGGTCACCGCGCAGCGCCGCGAAGTCCGGGTACTGCTGCGGCGTGAGGCCGTACTTCTCCTCGACCTTCGCCGGGGTGAAGCGGGTCAGCTCCGAGACCCCCTTGGTCGGGTACAGCACCGTGACGTGGTCCGTGATCAGCTGGAACGAATCCCGGTCCCCGGTGACGATCAGGACCTCGAAACCGGCCGCCTCCGCCTGCGTGGCCAGCGTGGCGATGACGTCGTCCGCCTCGAAGCCGTCCACCGCGAACCGGTCGACACGCATCGCGTCCAGCAGCTCGCCGATCAGCTCGACCTGCCCCTTGAACTCGTCCGGGGTCTTCGACCGGTTCGCCTTGTACTCCGGGAACTCCTCCGAGCGCCAGGTCTTGCGGGAGACGTCGAACGCCACCGCGAAATGCGTCGGCGCCTCGTCACGCAGGGTGTTCGCGAGCATCGACGCGAAGCCGTACACCGCGTTCGTCGGCTGTCCCGCCCCTGTCGTGAAATTCTCCGCAGGCAGCGCAAAGAACGCCCGGTACGCCAGGGAGTGCCCGTCCATCAGGAGCAGGCGCGGTCGGTTGTCTGCCGTCTTCTTCGATGCCGTCTCAGCCACGCCCCCGATCCTGCCACGGACCACTGACATTCCCGACCGGACACCGCTCCCCCGGCACCCCGCCGGTGCCGCGTGACAGGATCGTAGGAGGAACACGCGCGACACCGACGCGTACGGTGCGCGCGCAGGTTCGCAGTCGGCTCGAAGGGGAGCACGCAATGGCCACCAAGCCGCCCACAGGTGACCCGGTCCAGGACACGCCGCGGGTCGGGGAGGCGCAGCACGCCGCCGCCGGTCTGCCGGCCGTCGCCCACAGCCTGCTCATGGCCCGGCAGCAGATGGGGGTGCGGCGCACCGCGCAGACCCTCCTCAAGGTCAACCAGAAGAACGGCTTCGACTGCCCCGGCTGCGCCTGGCCCGAGGGCGACAAGCGGCACACGGCGGAGTTCTGCGAGAACGGCGCCAAGGCCGTCGCCGAGGAGGCGACACTGCGCCGGGTCGCCCCCGACTTCTTCGCCGCGCACCCCGTCGCCGACCTCGCCTCGCGCAGCGGCTACTGGCTGGGCCAGCAGGGGCGGATCACCCGGCCGATGTACCTCCCGGAGGGCGCCGAGCGGTACGAGGCGGTGTCCTGGGAGCGCGCCTTCGCCATCATCGCCGAGGAGCTGCGCGCGCTCGGCTCCCCCGACGAGGCCCTCTTCTACACCTCGGGCCGCACGAGCAACGAGGCCGCGTTCCTGCTCCAGCTGTTCGCCCGCGAATTCGGCACCAACAACCTCCCCGACTGCTCCAACATGTGCCACGAGTCCTCCGGCTCGGCACTGACGGAGACCATCGGCATCGGCAAGGGCAGCGTCACCCTCGAAGACCTCCACCAGGCCGACCTGATCATCGTCGCCGGACAGAACCCCGGCACCAACCACCCCCGCATGCTCTCCGCCCTGGAGAAGGCCAAGGCGGCCGGAGCGAAGATCATCTCGGTGAATCCGCTCCCCGAGGCCGGCCTGGAGCGCTTCAAGAACCCGCAGACCCCCCTCGGCCTGATCCGGGGCACCGCGCTCAACGACCTCTTCCTGCAGATCCGCATCGGCGGCGACCAGGCCCTCTTCCGCCTCCTCAACAAGATGATCCTGCAGACCGAGGGCGCCGTCGACGAGACCTTCGTACGGGAACACACCCACGGCTTCGAGGAGTTCGCGGCCGCCGCCCGCGAGGCCGACTGGGCAAAGACCCTCACCGCCACCGGCCTCGACCGCGAGACCATCGAGCAGGCCCTGGCCATGGTCCTCGCCTCGAAGCGCACCATCGTCTGCTGGGCCATGGGCCTCACCCAGCACAAGCACTCCGTGCCGACCATCCGCGAGGTGGTCAACTTCCTCCTGCTGCGCGGCAACATCGGCCGCCCCGGCGCCGGGGTCTGCCCCGTCCGGGGCCACTCCAACGTGCAGGGCGACCGCACCATGGGCATCTTCGAACGGCCCTCCCCCGCCTTCCTCGACGCCCTCGACAAGGAATTCGGGATCACCTCGCCGCGCCACCACGGCTACGACGTCGTCCGCTCCATCCAGGCCCTGCGCGACGGCGACGCCAAGGTCTTCTTCGCCATGGGCGGCAACTTCGTCGCGGCCACCCCCGACACCGCCGTCACCGAGGCCGCCATGCGCCGCGCCCGCCTCACCGTCCACGTCTCCACCAAGCTCAACCGCTCGCACGCCGTGACCGGCACCCGCGCGCTGATCCTGCCCACGCTGGGGCGCACCGACAAGGACGTCCAGGCGAGCGGCAAGCAGTTCGTCACCGTCGAGGACTCCATGAGCATGGTCCACGCCTCGCGCGGCAACCTCGCCCCCGCGAGCCCGCACCTCCTCTCCGAGCCCGCCATCGTCGCCCGCCTCGCCCGCGCCGTCCTGGGTCCCGGATCGGCCACGCCCTGGGAGGAGTTCGAGAAGGACTACGCGACGATCCGCGACCGCATCTCCCGCGTCGTCCCCGGCTTCGAGGACTTCAACGCCCGCGTCGCCCGCCCCGGGGGCTTCACCCTGCCGCACGCCCCGCGCGACGAACGCCGCTTCCCCACCGCGACCGGCCGGGCCAACTTCACCGCCGCCCCCGTCGAGTACCCCGAACTCCCCGAAGGCAGGCTCCTGTTGCAGACCCTGCGCTCGCACGACCAGTACAACACCACGATCTACGGCCTCGACGACCGCTACCGCGGCATCAAGGACGGCCGCCGCGTCGTCCTGGTCAACCCGGAGGACGCCCGCGCCCTGGACCTGCCCGACGGTGCGTACACCGACCTCGTCGGCGAGTGGAAGGACGGCGTGGAACGCCGCGCCCCCGGCTTCCGCGTCGTCCACTACCCGACCGCCCGGGGCTGCGCCGCCGCCTACTACCCCGAGACCAATGTGCTGGTCCCCCTCGACTCCACCGCCGACACCAGCAACACCCCGGCCAGCAAGTCCGTCGTCGTCCGCTTCGAGAACACCCGGGACCGGGGAGCCCGGTAGCCCCCGTGCCCGCGGGCCGCCGGACGCACCGGCCCGCGGAACCCGGCCGCCCGCCCGGCACGATCCGCCCAGGGCCGTCGCGGGGAAACAGCCCTAAGCGTCCGCTCAGTCGTCTGATAAGAACGATGTGCACAGCAGCGAAGCCGTGAACCACCGCAGACGATCGGAGCCGGCCCATGGGCGAGCACACCACCCCCACGTTCCCCCAGGAGATCATCGACGAGTACGCCGCCCTCGGCGTGGACCTGCCCGCCCTCTTCTCCGCCGGGCACCTCGGCGAACGGATGGGCGTCACGATCGTCGAGGCCTCCGCGGACCGCGTCGTCGGCACCATGCCCGTCGAGGGCAACACCCAGCCCTACGGACTGCTGCACGGCGGCGCCTCCGCCGTCCTCGCCGAGACCCTCGGCTCCGTCGGCTCCATGCTCCACGGCGGCGTGGCCAAGCTCGCCGTGGGTGTCGATCTGAACTGCACCCACCACCGCGGTGTACGCAGCGGAATCGTCACGGGAGTGGCCACCCCCGTGCACCGCGGCCGTTCCACCGCCACCTACGAGATCGTCATCACGGACGAGCAGGACAAGAGGGTCTGCACCGCCCGCCTCACCTGCCTGCTCCGCGACGCCCCGCGCCCCGACGCCGCCTGACGGACCGGAACACGCCCCGGCACACCCGCACCCCCACTGCCCGGCCGGATCGCCATCCGGCCGGGCAGTGCCGTACTCGCACGCAACCACCCGTGCAGCAAGCGGCATTGGGAACCGAGTACGCCAACTCCCTTGACCATGGCCCCCGTTGTGTGGCCAACTCGGCACCCCACCCACACTCCGAGCACGCGACACCGCGTCGACCACGACACCCCCGCCGTAACCCTGCGTAACGATCGACCGGTCCACGCCCGCCACCCGGCGGCACTCCGGACCGGATCCCACCGCCGCCGGGCGCTTCGCCACGCCCTCATGCACCCCGCCCGGCCCCCGGAACACGACAGCAGCAAGATCGGCTCAAGCCCCTTAGCAGAGCTGCGCGTTCTCAGAATGCGGTCATTTTCCCGTCCGGTAAAAAGCCGTACATGTCCGCACAGCCACCTCAAGCCTTCCTCAACGGCATAACAAGACAGTCACATCCTGCGGCGGACCCATCCCGGACTCCCTCACCTGCGCCTAGAGTCACCGCCAGTCACCGCGCCGCCGGGCGCGTCTGCAGCACGGCCCTGTACCACCCAGTACGGCCCGGCGAACGACACGGCACCTCAAGCAGAGGAGGCCGCGCCAGGGAAAGGACCTTTCGTGCGACACCGTTCTTTGCTCATACTCACCACAGTGCTCACCACAGGAGCACTGACCCTCACCGCCTGCGGGTCGCGCGACGACAGCAACAACGGCGGCGGCGGAGGCGACACCCAGACCGTCGTCATCGGCGTCGACGCGCCGATCACCGGCGACCTGTCCGCCCTGGGCCTCGGCATCAAGAACTCCGCCGACCTCGCCGTCAAGACGGCCAACAAGGAAAAAACCGTCCCCGGCATCAAATTCGAGGTCAAGCCGCTCGACGACCAGGCACAGCCCTCCGTCGGCCAGCAGAACGCCCAGAAGTTCATCGACGACGACGCCGTCGTCGGCGTCGTCGGCCCCCTGAACTCCGGCGTCTCCCAGTCGATGCAGAAGCCGCTCAACGACGCCAACCTCACCCAGGTCTCCCCCGCCAACACCGGCACCGAGCTGACCCAGGGCGAGAACTGGAAGACCGGCAACAAGAAGCGCCCCTTCAAGACCTACTTCCGCACCGCCACCACGGACCAGATCCAGGGCGCCTTCGCCGCGAAGTACCTCTTCAGCACCGCGAAGGTCAAGCAGGTCTACCTCATCGACGACCAGAAGCCCTACGGCGCCGGTCTCGCCGCCTCCTTCAAGAACACCTTCACCACCCTCGGCGGCAAGATCGTCGGCTCCGACCACGTCAACCCCGACGACCGCGACTTCAACGCCGTCGTCACCAAGGTCAAGAAGTCCGGCGCCAAGGCCGTCTACTACGGCGGCGAGTACCCCGCCGGCGCGCCCCTGAGCCAGCAGCTCAAGGACAGCGTCCAGATCCCCCTCATGGGCGGCGACGGCATGTACAGCGCCGACTTCATCAAGCTCAACAAGAAGGCCCAGGGCGACATCGCCACCTCCGTCGGCAAGCCCGTCGAGGAGCTCGACTCCGCCAAGAAGTTCATCGCGGACTACAAGGCGGCCGGATACAAGGACGCCTACGAGGCCTACGGCGGCGGCACCTACGACGCCACCTGGGCGATCATCGAGGCCGTCAAGATCGCCGTCGCCGACAACGGCGGCAAGCTCCCCAGCGGCGACGACGCCCGCGTCAAGGTCCTCGAGGCCATGGCCAAGGTCAAGTTCGACGGCGTCACCGGCCCCGTCTCCTTCGACGAGTACGGCGACACCACCAACACCATGATGACCGCCTACCAGGTCGACGGCGGCAAGTGGACCTCCAAGCTCAGCGAGGCCTACAAGCCCTGACCCACCGGCCCTCCCGGCCCCCAAGCGTGACCCAGACCGCGCGGGAGCGCTACCAGCGCTCCCGCGCGGTGCCATATCCGAACCACTCCACGGAGGCCCTGCGGTGAACGAACTGCCGCAACAGCTGGCCAATGGACTCATCCTCGGCGCGATGTACGGACTCATCGCGATCGGCTACACGATGGTCTACGGAATCATCCAGCTCATCAACTTCGCCCACGGCGAGATCTTCATGATCGGAGGCTTCGGAGCTCTCACCGTGTACCTCTGGATGCCGGCCGGCGTCTCCCTCCTCGCGATCATCCCCCTCATGATCATCGGCGGCGTCATATGCTCCGTCGCCGTCAGCGCAGCCGCCGAACGCTTCGCCTACCGGCCCCTGCGCACCGCTCCACGACTGGCCCCGCTGATCACCGCGATCGGGCTCTCCCTCGCGCTCCAGCAGGCCATCTGGAAGTGGTACCCCGACGCCAAGAAGGATCGTTCCTTCCCCCAGTTCAAGGGCGAAGCGATCGACATCTTCGGCGCCCACATCCAGCGCGGTGACCTCTTCGTCCTCATCACGGCACCGATCTGCATGCTCGCCCTCGGCCTCTTCGTCTCCAAGACGCGCACCGGCCGCGGCATGCAGGCCACCAGCCAGGACCCCGACACCGCCAAGCTCATGGGCATCAACACCGACCGCATCATCGTCATGGCCTTCGCCATCGGTGCCGCGTTCGCCGCCGTCGCCGCCGTCGCCTACGGGCTCAAGAACGGCCAGATCGGCTTCAAAATGGGCTTCATCATGGGCCTCAAGGCCTTCACCGCAGCCGTACTCGGCGGCATCGGCAACATCTACGGCGCCATGCTCGGCGGCGTCGTACTCGGCATCGCCGAATCCCTCGCCACCGGCTACATGAGCAGCGTCCCCGGCATGGAACTCTTCGGCGGCGGCGCCTGGAAGGACGTATGGGCCTTCGTCCTCCTCATCGTCGTCCTGCTGCTCCGGCCCCAGGGCCTGCTCGGCGAACGCGTCGCGGATCGGGCGTGATACCGATGACCACCAACCACACCACCCCCTTCCTGCCGATCCCCGCCCCCGCGGCCCGCATCGGCACCCTCGCAGGCGCCGCCGTCGCACTCGCCGGCACCTTCCTCGCCTGGACCTGGACCTCCGAATTCCCCGGCGACCTCACCGTCACCGGCTACCCCGGCGGCCTCCAGGTCCTCACCCTGACCAGCGCCGCACTCACCCTGCTCCTCACCCTGTCCGGCTACGGCATCCGAGGACTGCGCTGGCTCACCCCCGGCGGCACCAACAGCCCCGTCCGCCTCCTGGCACTGGGCACCCTCGGCACCACCGGCTACACCCTCGGCGCCATCTCCTACAACCTCGGCGGCGTCGTCAACCTGGAACCCGGAGCCTGGGTCAGCGGCATCGGCGCACTCGTCGCCGCCGTCGCCGCCCTCGGCCTCCCCGACGACCAGCCACTCGCCGAGACCGGAACCGGAACCAACGCCTGGCAGCGCTTCCGCAACAGCCTCGCCGCACCCCAGGCACCCCGGGCCAAGGCCCTGCCCTCCTGGGCCGAGATCCTCGTCATCGTCGCCTCGTTCGGCATCGGCCTCCAGGTCTTCACCTACGGCATCGACACCGAGTACACCGAACTCTTCATCGGCTTCCTCATCACCGTCGGCTTCGCCTTCACCGCACTCCACCGGGCCGGACTCGTCTCCCGCCTCACCACGCTGACCGCGAAGCACCGCAACATCACCCTCGCCGCAGCCCTCGTCGCCGCCGTCTGCTTCCCCTTCACCCAGCAGAAAGAGGAATACGCGCTCATCGGCGCCAACATCCTCATCTTCGGCACCGTCGCCCTCGGCCTCAACGTCGTCGTCGGCCTCGCCGGCCTCCTCGACCTCGGCTACGTGGCCTTCCTCGGCGTCGGCGCCTACGCCGCCGCCCTGGTCTCCGGCTCCACCATGTCGGCCATCGGCGTCGAGTTCCCCTTCTGGGCCGCCGTACTCACCGGCGCCGCGGCATCACTCGTCTTCGGCGTCCTCATCGGCGCCCCGACGCTACGGCTGCGCGGCGACTACCTCGCCATCGTGACCCTCGGCTTCGGTGAGATCTTCCGCCTCACCGTGAACAACCTCAACGGCAACAGCGGCCCCGACCTCACCAACGGCTCCCAGGGCATCCCCAGCATCCCCGACCTCAACTTCTTCGGATTCGACTTCGGAACCAAGCACGACGTCCTCGGCTTCAGCCTCGGCAGGTCCGCCAACTACTACCTGCTGATGCTCCTCTTCACCGCCGTCGTCGTCCTCGTCTTCCGCCGCTCCGGAGAATCCCGAATCGGCCGGGCCTGGGTCGCCATCCGCGAGGACGAGACCGCGGCCACCGCCATGGGCATCAACGCCTTCCGCCTCAAGCTGATCGCCTTCGCCCTCGGCGCCACCCTCGCCGGACTCGCCGGAACCGTCCAGGCACACGTCAACTACACCGTGACGCCCGAGCAGTACCAGTTCGCCGGCTCCGTGCCCCCCAACTCCGCCTTCCTCCTCGCCGCCGTCATCCTCGGCGGCATGGGAACCCTCAGCGGACCCCTCGTCGGCGCGGCACTGCTCTACCTCATCCCGGCCAAACTGCAGTTCATGCAGGACTACCAGCTCTTCCTCTTCGGCGTCGCACTCATCCTCCTGATGCGCATGCGCCCCGAAGGACTGGTCGCCGACCGCAGGAAGCAGCTCGAATTCCACGAGAACGACCAGCCCGACGTACCCGAACCACGGCAGTCCGAAGAGACCGGCGCCGGCATCGCCAAGGCGGGGGCGTGACCACCATGACCACCACCACGAAAACCGCCACCACCGTCCTGGACGCCAGCGGGGTCACCATGCGCTTCGGCGGCCTCACCGCCGTGCGCAACGTCGACCTCACCGTCAACGCGGGCGAGATCGTCGGCCTCATCGGCCCCAACGGAGCCGGCAAGACCACCTTCTTCAACTGCCTCACCGGCCTGTACGTCCCCACCGAGGGCAAGGTCAGCTACAAGGGCACCGTCCTGCCGCC
Organism: Streptomyces sp. NPDC001732; assembly: GCF_053596315.1. Taxonomy (NCBI): domain Bacteria; kingdom Bacillati; phylum Actinomycetota; class Actinomycetes; order Kitasatosporales; family Streptomycetaceae; genus Streptomyces; species Streptomyces sp. NPDC001732. The sequence goes on along the minus strand of NZ_JBSFFY010000008.1, from coordinate 20,651 downwards.
CAAGCCCCACCTCGTCACCCAGGCAGGCATCGCCCGCACCTTCCAGAACATCCGGCTCTTCGCCAACATGACCGTCCTGGAAAACGTCCTCGTCGGACGCCACACCAGGACCAAGGAAGGACTCTGGTCCGCCCTCCTCCGGCTCCCCGGATTCACCAAGGCCGAGAACGCCAGCCGTGAACGCGCCATGGAACTCCTGGAGTTCATCGGCCTGGCGGGCAAGGCCGACCACCTCGCGCGCAACCTCCCCTACGGAGACCAGCGCAAACTGGAGATCGCCCGCGCACTCGCCAGCGACCCCGGGCTCCTCCTCCTCGACGAGCCCACCGCCGGCATGAACCCCCAGGAAACCCGCGTCACCGAAGAACTCATCTTCGCCATCCGGGACCAGGGCATCGCCGTCCTCGTCATCGAGCACGACATGCGGTTCATCTTCAACCTCTGCGACCGCGTCGCCTGCCTCGTCCAGGGCGAGAAGCTCGTCGAAGGCACCGCCACCCAGGTCCAGAGCGACGAACGCGTCGTCGCCGCCTACCTCGGCACCCCCTTCGAAGGCGCCCCCGGCGCCGAGGAGGCCGCCGAGGTCGAAGCGGCCGAGGCCGAAGCCGACGCCGCCAGAACAGCCACCACCAGCACCGAGGAGGAGGACACCCGATGACCGCACTTCTGGAGGTCGAGGACCTCCGCGTCGCCTACGGCAAGATCGAAGCCGTCAAGGGCATCTCCTTCACCGTCGAAGCCGGCCAGGTCGTCACGCTCATCGGCACCAACGGCGCCGGCAAGACCACCACCCTGCGCACCCTCTCCGGCCTCCTCAAGCCGGTCGGCGGCCGCATCGTCTTCGACGGCAAACCGCTCACCAACATCCCCGCCCACAAAGTGGTCTCCCTCGGCCTCGCCCACTCCCCCGAGGGACGCCACATCTTCCCCCGGCTGACGATCGCCGAGAACCTCCAGCTCGGCGCATACCTCCGCAGCGACAAGGCGGGCATCGAGAAGGACATCCAGCGCGCTTACGACCTCTTCCCCATCCTCGGGGAACGCCGCAAGCAGGCCGCCGGAACCCTCTCGGGCGGGGAACAGCAGATGCTCGCCATGGGCAGGGCCCTCATGTGCCAGCCCAAGCTCCTGATGCTCGACGAACCCTCCATGGGCCTCTCCCCGATCATGATGCAGAAGATCATGGAGACCATCGTCGAACTCAAGGCACAGGGCACCACCATCCTGCTCGTCGAGCAGAACGCCCAGGCGGCGCTCTCCCTCGCCGACCAGGGCCACGTCATGGAGGTCGGCAAGATCGTCCTCTCCGGCACCGGAGCGGACCTCCTCCACGACGAGTCCGTCCGCAAGGCCTACCTCGGCGAGGACTGACAACCTCCCGCACATGGGCGAGGCCCGCACCCCGGCCGACCGGGGTGCGGGCCTCGCCCATGTGGTCCGTACGGGCTACTCGGCCGCCCGCTTCTTCTCCTCGGCATCCGCGATCAGCGCCTCGGCCAACTGCTGCATCGAGAGCCGCCGGTCCATCGACGTCTTCTGGATCCACCGGAACGCCGCGGGCTCCGACAGCCCGTAGTCCGTCTGCAGGATGCTCTTCGCCCGGTCCACCAGCTTCCGCGTCTCCAGCCGCTGCGCGAGGTCCGCGACCTCGCTCTCCAGCGCCTTCAGCTCCGCGAACCGCGACACCGCCATCTCGATGGCCGGCACCACGTCGCTCTTGCTGAACGGCTTCACCAGATACGCCATCGCCCCGGCGTCCCGGGCCCGCTCGACCAGATCGCGCTGCGAGAACGCGGTGAGCATCAGGACCGGCGCGATGGACTCCTCGGCGATCTTCTCCGCGGCGGAGATCCCGTCGAGAACCGGCATCTTCACATCGAGGATCACCAGATCCGGCCGGTGCTCCCGGGCCAGCTCGACGGCCCGCTGCCCGTCCCCGGCCTCGCCGACGACCGAGTAGCCCTCTTCCTCCAGCATCTCCTTGAGATCGAGACGGATGAGCGCCTCGTCCTCGGCGATGACGACACGGGTCGTCAGCGGCGGAACGTGCGACTTGTCGTCGTCGGCGGGCTGGGGCGACTCGGGGGCGGCCACGGAAGCTCCTCGTTCAAAGGCAGGTACAGCTGCCAAGAGCCTACCTAGCTGCGGTATGGTGGACTCGCAGCAGATCGAGGTAAACCTTCGATTCATTGGGCCCCGGTAGCCCAATTGGCAGCAGGCGATGCTCTCAAACAGCATACAGTGTGGGTTCGAGTCCCACCCGGGGCACATTTCCTTAGATTCCAAGGTCGCAAGAATTTCGATCTTGTTCACCTCATCGCGTGAACAGGATCCGTGCAGCCGACCAACCCCCGCACACTTGCGCAGACTCGGTCGCGTGTACAGCATCGAAGTCCGCGAGCGAGCGTTGGCCCTCGTGGCCCAGGGCCGCAGTCTCAACTCCGTGAGCAAGCAGACCGGCATATCCCGTTGGGCGCTTCGACAGTGGCAACGTCGCGTCGAACCACTGCCCCGCATGCTCGGGCAGGCCACACCGTGTCCACGGTGCTCACCCAAGCAGAGCGTTCCGGACGATCCCGCCGCATACGCCTATCTGCTGGGCCTCTACCTGGGTGACGGATGCATCAGCCCCCAGCCGCGTGGCGGCTACCAATTGCGCATCGCATGCGCCGACGCGTGGCCCGGCCTGATCGAAAGCTGCCGAACCGCAATCGCCCGAGTGCGCCCCAAGGATCGCACCTGTGTGCTCCAACGTCAGGGCTGTGTCATGGTGACCAGCTATGGACGCCACTGGCCCTGCCTCTTCCCACAGCACGGCCCCGGCAAGAAGCACGAGCGCCTCATCGTCCTGGCCTCCTGGCAGCAGGAGATCGTCGATGCCCATCCGTGGGACTTCGTTCGCGGCCTCGTCCACTCCGACGGCTGCCGGAACATGAACTGGACGACCCGAGTGATCGACGGAGTGCGCAAGCGGTACGAGTACCCGCGCTACTACTTCACCAACCTATCAACCGACATCCTGGGGCTCTTCACCGACGCCCTGGACCGCGTGGGCGTCGACTGGAAACAGGCCAACGCGCGGAACATCTCCGTCGCCCGACGGGCGTCCGTCGCGTTGATGGACGCCCACGTCGGGCCGAAGTACTGACGAGCAGCCTACTTCGGGCTGTCGTCCTCGCCGATGTGGTGCACCCGCACCAGGTTCGTCGAGCCCGGGACGCCCGGCGGGGAGCCGGCCGTGATGACCACGATGTCGCCCTTCTCGCAGCGGCCGATCTTCAGCAGCTCCTCGTCGACCTGGGCCACCATCGCGTCCGTCGAGTCGACCTGCGGGCCGAGGAAGGTCTCGACGCCCCAGGTCAGGTTCAGCTGGGAGCGGGTGGCCGGGTCCGGGGTGAAGGCCAGGAGCGGGATGGGCGAGCGGTAGCGGGACAGGCGCCTGACCGTGTCGCCGCTCTGGGTGAAGGCGACCAGGAACTTCGCGCCCAGGAAGTCGCCCATCTCGGCCGCCGCGCGGGCGACCGCGCCGCCCTGGGTGCGGGGCTTGTTGCGCTCGGTCAGGGGCGGGAGGCCCTTGGCCAGGACGTCCTCCTCGGCGGCCTCCACGATGCGGGCCATCGTGCGCACCGTCTCGACGGGGTACTTGCCCACGCTGGTCTCGCCGGAGAGCATCACCGCGTCCGTGCCGTCGATGACCGCGTTGGCGACGTCGGATGCCTCGGCGCGGGTGGGGCGGGAGTTGTCGATCATCGAGTCGAGCATCTGGGTGGCGACGATGACCGGCTTGGCGTTGCGCTTGGCGAGTTTGATCGCGCGCTTCTGGACGATCGGCACTTGTTCCAGGGGCATTTCGACGCCGAGGTCGCCGCGGGCGACCATGATGCCGTCGAAGGCGGCGACGATGCCGTCGATGTTCTCGACGGCCTGGGGCTTCTCGATCTTGGCGATGACGGGGAGGCGGCGGCCCTCCTCGTCCATGATGCGGTGGACGTCCTCGATGTCCCGTCCGCTGCGGACGAAGGAGAGGGCGATGATGTCGGCGCCGGTGCGCAGGGCCCAGCGGAGGTCTTCGACGTCCTTCTCGGAGAGTGCGGGGACGGAGACGGCGACGCCGGGGAGGTTGAGGCCCTTGTGGTCGGAGACCATGCCGCCCTCGACGACGGTGGTGCGGACGCGGGGGCCGTCCACTTCGGTGACTTCGAGGGTGACCCGGCCGTCGTCGACGAGGATGCGTTCGCCCGGGGTGACGTCGGTGGCGAGGCCGTCGTAGGTGGTGCCGCAGCCGTGGCGGTCGCCCTCCATGGGTTCGACGGTGATGGTGAAGCTGTCGCCGCGTTCAAGGAGTACGGGGCCTTCGCGGAAGCGGCCGAGGCGGATCTTCGGGCCTTGAAGGTCGGCGAGGACTCCGACGCTTCGTCCCGCTTCGTCGGCGGCCTTGCGTACGTAGTGGTACCTCTCTTCGTGTTCGGCGTAGGTGCCGTGGCTGAGATTGAGGCGGGCGATGTCCATTCCTGCGTCGACCAGGGCTTTGAGCTGGTCGTATGTGTCGGTGGCTGGTCCCAGGGTGCAAACGATTTTCGCTCGGCGCATGCTTCGACCCTAAGCCTTACCTACGGGTAGTTATTTCGCTCGCCATGGACGCTCAACAACCTTTGGGTGAAGGCTTATTGACAACTGTTGAATTGTGCGGCGGGGTGCTCGGATGAGCATTCCTTTTACAGCTTCGGGGGCGCCATGATGAAGCGGGCGTTCACTCGTGCGTAGACCGTCTGGCGCTGTGGTTCGAGGTTGAGGGCGGGGGGCTCGGGTGCTGCTGCGCCGAAGGCGGCGCCGCGCCTGCTGCCGGGGGGTGCGGGCAGGGGCGGGGTGGCGTTCTCGGCGCCGATGTCGGCGAGTTCGACGAGGGCGGTGAGGTGGGTGTCGAGTGCGTCGGCGTATTCGCGGGCGCGCTGGACGGCTTCGCGGACGGCCCGGCGGCGGGCTTCGGCGTGGGCGGGCGAGTCGGGGCGCAGGCTCCACCAGGGGCCGCCGATGCTGGTCATTTCGAGGTCGGCGATGCGGGTGGTGAATTCGCCGAGGGCGGTGAAGTCGTTGAGGACGGCGGTGATGTGGACGCGGCCGTGATATGCGCGGATTTTCTCGTTGCGGCCCTGTTGGTCGATTTCGGGTGTGATGGAGAATGCGCCGGTTTCGAGTTTTTCCATGGCTTGGCCGTAGGAACGCGCGAGTTCGAGGACGCGGTTGTTGCGGCGGGTGAGGTCTTCGAGTGCGTTGCGGCGGTCCTTGCCGCGGGCGCTGACGGTGATGCCGATGCGGGCGATTTCCGGGTCGAATTCGAGGCGGGCCTCGCCGCGGACGGCGACGCGGGGGTGTTCGGGGGTGCCGTAGGACAGGGGTGTGTCGGTCATGGGCCCACTGTCGCATCCGGGTCCGACAGCGGCTGGTCACCAGATCGAAACCCGCGAGGGGTGTTGCCGGATGTGACTCCTGGGTCATTATCTACGCGCGTTGTGTACGGTCTGTCCCGCGTCGGGCGGGAGCCGGGCCGTACGAGTACCGAGTTACGCGTGAGAACTGTGCTGCGCGTGAGAACTGAGATGTGGGAGACGAAATGCCGCTGAACCGTAGGACGTTCCTGGGCACATCGGCGGCCGCCGGTGCGGGTGTGGCGATCGCGGGGGGTTCTGCGGTGCCCGCCGTCGCTGACGGGCGTGGCCACGGGCGTCCGCCGAAGCGGTACTCGTTCACCGTGATGGGGACGACGGATCTGCACGGGAACGTCTTCAACTGGGACTACTTCACCGACAAGGAGTTCGACGACAAGGCGCACAACGACGTGGGCCTGGCGAAGATCTCGACGCTGGTGGACCAGGTGCGCCGGGAGAAGGGGCGTCGCAACACGTTGCTGATCGACGCGGGTGACACGATTCAGGGCACCCAGTTGTCGTACTACTACGCCAAGGTCGATCCGATCACGGCGCGGCGTGGTCCGGTGCACCCGATGGCGCAGGCGATGAACGCGATCGGTTATGACGCGGCGGCGCTGGGGAACCACGAGTTCAACTACGGCATTCCGGTGCTGCGGAAGTTCGAGGAGCAGTGTGATTTCCCGCTGTTGGGTGCGAACGCGCTGGATGCGAAGTCGTTGCGGCCGGCGTTCGCGCCGTATGTCGTCAAGCGGATGCGTACGCCGCACGGCCGGGACGTGAAGGTCGCGATTCTGGGGCTGACCAATCCGGGCATCGCGATCTGGGACAAGGCGAATGTCGGCGGGAAGATGGTGTTCCCGGGGCTGGAGGAGCAGGCGGCGAAGTTCGTGCCGCGGCTTCGTTCCATGGGTGCGGACGTGGTGATCGTGTCGGCGCACTCGGGGAGCAGTGGTACGTCGTCGTACGGTGACCAGTTGCCGTACGTGGAGAACGCGGCGGGTCTGGTGGCCGAGCAGGTGCCGGGGATCGACGCGATTCTGGTGGGGCACGCGCACCAGGAGATTCCCGAGTACTTCGTGGAGAACAAGCAGACGGGCAAGAAGGTGGTGCTCTCCGAGCCGTTGAAGTGGGGGCAGCGGCTGACGCTGTTCGACTTCGACCTGGTGTGGGAGAAGGGCCGCTGGGTGGTGGAGAAGGCGGGTTCGCGGGTGCTGAACTCGAACACGGTGGAGGAGGATCCGAAGATCACGGGGCTGCTGGCGGACGAGCACAAGAAGGTCGTGGCGTACGTCAACCAGGTGATCGGTACGTCGAGGGCGGCGATGACGACGGCGGAGGCGGCCTGGAAGGACGAGCCGATCATCGATCTGATCAATGTCGTCCAGGCGGAGACGGTGAAGGCGGCGTTGGCGGGTGGTGAGTACGCGGCGCTTCCGGTGCTCTCGCAGGCGTCGTGCTTCTCGCGTACGGCGCAGATTCCGGCCGGGGACGTGACGATCAGGGATGCGGCGGGGCTGTATCCGTTCGAGAACACGCTTGAGGCGCGGCTGCTGACGGGTGCGCAGTTGCGGGACTACTTGGAGTTCTCGGCGCGGTACTACGTGCAGACGCCGGCGGGTGTGCCGGTGGACACGGCGAAGCTGACGAACGCGGACAGCACTCCGGATTACAACTACGACGCGGTGTCGGGTCTGACGTACGAGATCGACATCGCGAAGCCCAATGGTTCGCGGATCGTGAATCTGGCGTTCGAGGGGAAGCCGGTCGATCCGGCGGCGCAGTTCGTGCTGGCGGTGAACAACTACCGGGCCAGTGGTGGTGGGAACTTCCCGCATGTGGCGGGTGCCAAGCAGTTGTGGGCGAATTCTGAGGAGATCCGGAACACGATCATCGCTTGGGTGCAGGCGAAGGGATCGGTGGACAGTGCGCAGTTCGCTTCGGTGGACTGGCGTCTGACGCGTGAGGGTACGCCGGTGTTCTAGGCGCTTTGGCGTTCTGGGCGGTTTTGTGGTGGGGCGGCCGTTTTCTCCTGGTGGAGGGGGCGGCCGCCTTCTGTCCGTGTGGGGTCAGTTGCCGTGGGCGAGGGGGGTGAGGTCGGGGCCCTGGGCGGGGATGCGGGTGGGGTGGGGGGTGAGGCCGAAGGTGGTGAAGGCGGTGCGTTCGGGGAGGGGGTAGGGGTTGGTGCCGGTGAGGTCGTTGAGGATGGTGGCGCTGCGCCAGGCGGCGAGTCCGAGGTCGGGGGCGCCGACGCCGTGGGTGTGGCGTTCGGCGTTCTGTACGTAGACGTTGCCGGTGACGGTGGGGTCGAGGACGAGGCGGAAGCGGTCGTCGATGCGGGGGCGTTCGGAGGCGTCGCGGCGCAGGTGGGGTTCGAGGCCGGTGAGGATGCGGTCGAGTGGGCGTTCGCGGTAGCCGGTGGCGAGGACGACGGCGTCGGTGGTGAGTCGGGTGCGGGTGTTCTGTTGGGTGTGTTCGAGGTGGAGTTCGATGCGGGTGTTGGTGACGCGTCCGGCGGTGCGTACGGAGACTCCGGGGGTGAGGGTGGTGTCGGGCCAGCCGCCGTGGAGGGTGCGGCGGTAGAGCTCGTCGTGGATGGCGGTGATGGTGTCGGTGTCGATGCCTTTGTGGAGTTGCCATTGGCGGGGGACGAGTTCGTCGCGTACGGGTTCGGGGAGGGTGTGGAAGTAGCGGGTGTAGTCGGGGGTGAAGTGTTCGAGGCCGAGTTTTGAGTACTCCATGGGGGCGAATGCCGGGGTGCGGGCGAGCCAGTGGAGGTTTTCGTGGCCGTGGGGGCGGGCGCGCAGGAGGTCGAGGAAGATTTCGGCGCCGGACTGTCCTGAGCCGATGACGGTGATGTGTCCGGCGTCGAGGAGTTCCTTCCGGTGGTGGAGGTAGTCGGCGGAGTGGATGACGGGGACGTTCTCGGCTTCGGCGAGGGGGCGGAGGGGTTCGGGGATGTGGGGTTCGGTGCCGATGCCGAGGGCGATGTTGCGGGCGTGGGTGCGGCCGAGGGCTTCGGCTTCGCCGTCGGTGTCGAGTTGGGTGAAGTCGATTTCGAAGAGTTGGTGGTGGTTGTTCCAGCGGACGGCGTCGATCTGGTGGTTGAAGTGGAGGCCGGGGAGCTGGTGGGTGACCCAGCGGCAGTAGGCGTCGTATTCGGCGCGTTGGATGTGGAAGCGTTCGGCGAAGTAGAAGGGGAAGAGCCGGTCGCGGCTGCGCAGGTAGTTGAGGAAGGTCCAGGGGCTGGTGGGGTCGGCGAGGGTGACGAGGTCGGCGAGGAAGGGGACTTGGAGGCTGGCTCCGTCGATGAGGAGGCCGGGGTGCCAGTGGAAGGCGGGGCGTTGTTCGTAGAAGGCGGTGGTGAGGGGGCAGGGGGTGGTGGGGGCGCCGTGGGCGAGGGCGGCGAGGGAGAGGTTGAAGGGGCCGATGCCGATGCCGGCGAGGTCGTGCGGCTGGTCGGCGCCGGGGGTGGACAGGTCGGTCATCGGGGGGTGTTGCCTTCCGCGAGGTCGTGGGTGAGCCGGTCGACGAGGTGGAGGAGGGTGCGGAGGTCGTCGGGGGTGGTGTGGGGGTTGAGGAGGGTGGCCTTGAGCCAGAGGCGGTTGTCGGCGTGGGCGCGGCCGAGTACGGCCCGGCCACGGGTGAGGAGGGTGCGGCGGATGGTGGCGACGGTGTGGTCGTCGGCGCCGGTGGGGCGGAAGAGGACGGTGCTGATGGTGGGGCGGTCGTAGAGGTCGAGGGTGGGGGTTCGGGCGATGAGGTCGGCGAGGTGGTGGGCGGTGGTGAGGGTGCGGTCGACGAGGTCGGCGAGTCCGGTGCGGCCGAGGGCGCGGAGGGTGACGGCGATCTTGAGTGCGTCGGGGCGGCGGGTGGTGCGCAGGGAGCGGCCGAGGAGGTCGGGGAGGCCGGCTTCGGTGTCGTCGTCGGCGTTGAGGTAGGGGGCGTGGTGGTGGAGTGCGTCGAGGTGGTGGCGGTGGGGGACGGCGAGGATGCCTGCGGGGGCGGGTTGCCAGCCGAGTTTGTGCAGGTCGAGGGTGACGCTGTGGGCGCGGTCGAGGCCGTGGACCTTGCCGCGGTGGGTGGGGCTGAAGAGGAGGGGTCCGCCGTAGGCGGCGTCGATGTGGAGTTCGGCGCCGTGGTGGTCGCAGAGGTCGGCGATGTCGGCGAGGGGGTCGATCCGGCCGGTGTCGGTGGTGCCTGCGGTGGCGGTGACGAGGAGGGGTGGCTGGAGTCGGGTGAGGGCTTCGTCGAGTGCGGCGAGGTCCATGACGCCGGTGGGGGCGGGGAGGACGGCGGGTCGGGGGAGGCCGAGGAGCCAGGCGGCGCGGGTGATGCTGTGGTGTGCGTTGGCGGCGCAGATGGTCTGTACGGGGCCGTTGCGTTCGCGGGCGAGGAGGAGGGCGAGTTGGTTGGCTTCGGTGCCGCCGGTGGTGATGAGGGCGTCGGGTGTGGGTTGGTGGGGGTAGATCTCGGCGGCGAGGGCGCCGGTGACGTCTGTTTCGAGGGCGGAGGCGGCGGGTGCCTGGTCCCAGGAGTCCATGGAGGGGTTGAGGGCGCTGGCGGCGAGGTCGGCCGCGGCGGCGAGGGCGAGGGGCGGGGTGTGGAGGTGGGCGGTGCAGAGGGGGTGTGCGGGGTCTGCGGCGCCTTCGGCGAGTGCGGTGACGAGGGTGCTCAGGGCGTCGTGGGGGCCGGTGCCGTGGTCGGGGATGACGGGGTGGGTGGCGGCGCGCGTGTGGGAGGTGACGGCGTCGGGCCCGCCGCCGGGGAGGGGGCCGTCGCGTCGGCGGGTTCCTTCGTGGAGTGCGGTGAGGACGGTGTCGAGGAGGGGGCGCAGGGCGGCGGGGCCGTCGGTGGATCCGGCGAGGGGTGGGGTGGGCATGGGTGGGGGTGGCCCCTTCGGGTGGGCGTGGCTGGGCATGGGTGGACGTGTCAGCTTGTCCGGGTTTTCGGGGGCGCGGCCGGGGAGCTCGGTGATCTGAACTCGAAAGGGGGACGGGTACGGGGGTTTGGTGCCGCTGTCGGGTGTTCTGGTGGTATTGGGCGGCGTCGGACATGGGTGTGCCCGGCGTCTCCTTGTGCGAGGGGATGCCGGGCACGGGTGGGGCCGGTGTGAAGTTGTGGGGTCCGTCGGGCCGGTGGGCCGACGAACCCGTGGCCTGCCGGGTCCGTCGGGCCTGCCTGCCCGGTCGGGTCTGCCGGCTCGGTCGGGCCTGTCGGCTCAGGGGTCCGTCGGGTCAGTGGGCGTTGCGTACGGCGAGGGCCCGGCGCAGGTCGTCGATCTGGTCGACGAGCTTGCGGCGCAGGGCCGGGATGAGGGCCTTGTCGTCGAGGGCCCGTTCGCCGAGCCGGAGGTTCTCGGCGTCGACGGCGTACGCCGGGAAGGCGTGGCGTCCGGCGGCTTCCGCGATGGCGGGGCCGCGACGGGCGGCGAGTGCGGTGGCGTCGGGGTAGAAGCGGGGGACGTAGTCGCGTACGAGGTCGGCCTGTTCGGGCTGCCAGAAGCCCTGGGCGACGGCGGTGAAGAGGTAGTTGGAGAGGCTGTCGTCGTGGAACATGGCCTGCCAGGCGGCTGCCTTGGCCTCGGGGGTGGGGAAGGCGGCGCGGCAGCGGGCGGCGCCTTCCCGTCCGGTGGCGCTGGGGTCCTGTTCGAGTTCGGCGGCGATGGTGGCCTCGTCGGCGGCGCCGAGGACGGAGAGGCGGGTGAGGATGCGCCAGCGGAGTTCGGGGTCGAGTTCGGGGCCGCCGGGGACGGTGCCGTTGGTGAGCCAGTCCTGGATGGTGTCGGGCTGGGTGGCGGCGTCGATGAGGTGGCGTACGGCGATGAGGCGCAGGCCGGGGTTGTGACCGTCCTCGGTGCGGCGGATGAGGTCGCGGCACAGGGCGGTGAGGGTGGCGAGGGCGGCGGGGCGGTCCTCGGGGCCGAGGTAGTGGCCCGCGATGTGGGCGTCGGCGAAGGCGAGCACGCCCTGGGCGAGGGCGAGGTCGGTCTCGTGCGGCAGGTGGGTGCGGGCCGCTTCGAGGTAGGTGGTGGGGGCGAGTTCGCCGTCGCGGACCATGTCGCGGGCGGTGTTCCAGATGACGGCGCGGGTCAGCGGGTCGGGGACGCCGGACAGGCCGGTGAGGACGGTGTCCCAGGAGTGGGCGTCGAGGCGGACCTTGGCGTAGCCGAGGTCTCCGTCGTTGAGGACGAGGAGTGCGGGGCGCCGGCCCGGCAGGGCTTCGGTGGTGCCGTTCGCGGGGATGTCGATCTCGAACCGGTCGCGCAGGACGAGGGGGGTGATGCCGGTGGGGGTGCGGGCGTCCGTGTCGTGGTCGTACGCGCCGACCGCGATGCGGTGGGGGCGGCTTCCTTCGCGGTCGACGGCGAGGGTCCAGGTGCCGTCGGATTCCCGGACGCGGGAGGTGAGGGTGTCGACTCCGGTGGTGCGCAGCCAGGCTTCGGCCCAGGCGTGGACGTCGCGGTCGGTGGCCGAGGCGAGGTTGTCGATGAAGTCGGCGAGGGTGGCGTTGGCGAACTTGTGGCGGGCGAAGTGGGTGTTGATGCCGGCCAGGAAGTCCTTCTCGCCGAGCCAGGCGACGAGTTGGCGCAGGGCGGAGGCGCCCTTGGCGTAGGAGATGCCGTCGAAGTTGAGCAGGGCGGAGGCGGTGTCGGGGACGGCGTCCGGGTCGGGGGCGACGGGGTGGGTGGAGGGGCGCTGGTCGGCGTCGTATCCCCAGCCCTTGCGGGCGACGCCGAAGTCGACCCAGGTGTCGGGGAATGGGGTCTCCCCTGCTCGAACGGAGTTGAGAGCTCGGGGAAGGGTGGCTTCGGAGAGGATCTGGTAGCCCATGTACTCGGCGAAGGACTCGTTGAGCCAGATGTCGTCCCACCAGGCGAGGGTGACGAGGTCGCCGAACCACATGTGGGCCATCTCGTGGGCGATGACCATGCCCCGGGTCTGGCGTTCGGTGTCGGTGACGGCGGAACGGTAGATGAACTCGTCGCGGAAGGTGACGAGGCCGGGGTTCTCCATGGCGCCGGCGTTGAATTCCGGGACGAACGCCTGGTCGTAGGAGTCGAAGGGGTAGGGCTCGTCGAACTTCTCGTGGAAGCGGTCGAAGCAGGCCCTGGTGATGTCGAGGATCTCGTCGGCGTCCACGTCGAGGTGGGGGGCCAGGGAGCGGCGGCAGTGGATGCCGAAGGGCAGTCCGGCGTGCTCGGTGGTCACGGAGTGCCAGGGGCCGGCGGCGACGGCGACGAGGTAGGTGGAGATCAGTGGGGTGGCGGCCAGGGTCCAGCGGCCGTCCCCCCGGTGCTCGGAGATGCCGTTGCCGAGGACGGTCCAGCCTTCGGGGGCGGTGACGGCGAGTTCGAAGACGGACTTGAGGTCGGGCTGGTCGAACGCGGCGAAGACGCGCTGGACGTCTTCCATGAAGAGCTGGGTGTAGGCGTATGTCTCGCCGTCGGTCGGGTCGGTGAAGCGGTGCATGCCTTCGCCGGTGCGGGAGTAGTTCATGACCGCGTCGATGCGCAGTTCGTGGGCGCCGGCGGTGAGTGCGGTGAGCGGGAAGCGGTTCTCGACGAGGGCGGCGGGGTCGAGGGGCTGTCCGTCGAGGCTGATCGAGCGCAGGGTGGCCGGCTTGAGTTCGACGAAGGTGTCTCCGGCCGTGGCGGCGGTGAACTGGATGACGGTGCGGGAGTCGAAGGTCTCCTCCCCCACGGTCAGATCGAGGTCGATCGTGTACCTGTGTACGTCGAGGAACTGGGCTCGGGTCTGCGCTTCGTCGCGCGTCAGTACGGACATGCGTCCATGCTGCCGTACGCCGTGGGCGCGCCACAGGGGGGTTCTCCCAGGGCTGACCGGACCCCGTGGCGGTCCGGCACGGGGGTCTTCCGCGTGGGAACGCCCCGTGCGGGTCGTCACTCCTGGCCGCCGAGGAGGCCCCGGTCGGACAAGGCAATGGGTTCCGCAACCGTGGGGGCGGGAGGTGCGTCCCGCCTTGGGACGGGTGCGACAGGTGTGGCGGGACGAACGGTCGGGCGAACGGGGCGGGCAGTGGCCGGAGCGGCGACGGGGGACGGCGGGCCGGGGGGCGGGGGCTCGCGCGGGCGGCGGATCGTGGGGGTCGTGCCGTGGGGGGTGGCGGCGGGGGCGGTCGCGTGGTGTCTCGTGGGGATGTGGCGCGCCGCGCATCTGGAGAACTATCCCTGGAACGTCTGGACGCCGGTCGGGTACGGGGCGGTCAAGGGGGTGTTCCTGGGGCTGCTGGCGGCCGGGTCCGCGGTGCTGGCGCTGCGGATCGGGCGGGCCGACGGGAGCCGGGCGGGGCGGTTCGCGGGGCTCGTCCTCGGTGGGGGGCTGCTGGGCGGGCTGGTGCCGGGGACGTTGCGGGACTTCCTGGGCGATCCGCAGCCCCGGACCCTGTACTACTTCGACGGTCCGAGGCCCGAGTCGGAGTGGTACTGGCGGCCGTTGCTGTCGGAGTGGCTGATGTGCACGGTGTTGCCGGCGCTGGGTTGTGCGGTGGTGCTGACCGTGGGTGCGCTGGTGTCGGTCCGGTCCGCGCGCCGCGAGAGCGTGGGGTGGGTGCTGCCGGCCCTGGTCGGGGTGGGGCTGCTGGTCCTGCCGGACTGGGTGGGCGGCGGGCTGCCCGAGCCGGAGGGCAATGGTGATCATGTCAACGAGTCGGCCGCGGCCGGGATCGTCGTCCTGGCCACGGGGCTCGGGCTGCTGGTGACCGCCGGGGTGGTGCGGTCGAGGCGCGGACGGTCGGCCCGGCGGGGCGGGGACGGGCCGTCGTCCCCGGCCGGGCGGGACACGGACGAGCGGGACGTGGGCGAGCGGGACGTGGACGGGGCGCGGTCGGAGCACCGCCACGGCCACGGCTGAGGTGCAGGCGCCCCGGGGCGTCCGGGGCTCGGCCTGCGCCCAGCGCTCAGAGGCAGCCGGGGCTCAGGCCCGCTCCCCCGTCGCCGATTCCTCCGCGATCCGTTCGTGGTGGCGGATGACCTCCGCCACGATGAAGTTCAGCAGCTTCTCCGCGAAGGCGGGGTCCAGGTGCGCGCTCTCCGCCAGCTGCCTCAGCCGGGCGATCTGCCGGCTCTCGCGGGCCGGGTCCGCCGGGGGGAGGTGGTGGGCGGCCTTGAGGTGGCCGACCTGCTGGGTGCACTTGAAGCGCTCGGCGAGCATGTGGACGACAGCGGCGTCGATGTTGTCGATGCTCTGGCGCAGCCGGTTCAGTTCCGCGCTCACGGACTCGTCGATGTCCCTCGTGGTCATGGTCAGCGAGCTTACGGCCTCGGGAGCAATGCGGAACGGGCTCCCCCTCGCTCCCCGGGCCGTCAGCCCGCCTGCGGAGGGGGGCCCGCCGGGCCGGGGGTGATGATCGTCGGCGGGTGCTCCGGGTCGGGGACCCGGTCGCTCCAGCCGCCCGGGACGTTGCGGCCCTGCTGTTCGCGGAAGCGGACCGGGGCGGTGCCGACCCGGCGTGCGAAGAGGCGGGAGAAGTATGCCGGGTCGTCGTATCCGACGCGGCGGGCGACGGCGGCGACCGGCAGGTCCGTGGCGGCGAGGAGTTCCTTCGCCCGGCCGAGGCGGATGCCGAGGAGGTAGTCCTTGGGGCTGCATCCGGCGCCCCGGCGGACCGCCGTGCGCAGTTCGGCGGGGGTCATGCCGTGCCGGGCGGCGTGCTCGGTGACGGACAGCGGCTGGAAGGCGTCGCGGGCGAGGGCCTGCAGGACCGGGTCGCCGTCGGGGCTGACGTCGGCGCGGGCCCGGCGCAGGGCGACGAGGAGTTCGTGGACGGCGGCGCCGGTCTCGACCTCCAGCAGCGGGTTGCCGCGCCGGGCGGCCCGTACCATCCGCCCCACCGCGGCCCGCGGGCCGGCCGTGTCGGCGAGCGGGACGAGCGGGCGGTCGGGCTCGATGTAGCCGAGCTCGGTGTAGGTGGCGGTGGCGGGGCCGGTGAAGTCGACGAAGCTCTCGTCCCAGCCGGTGCCCGGGTCGGCGCCGTAGTGGTGCGGGGTGCCGGGGGTCAGCCAGATCAGGCTGGGGCCGACGACGGGCATCCGGCGGCCGTCGGGGCCGGTGAACCAGCCGGTGCCGGAGTTGATGACGACGGCCACGTGGTGGTCCAGGGTGCGCGGGCCGACCGTGGGCAGCGCGCCGTGCTGGAGCCCCACGCCCAGGCAGACCAGCCCCAGGCGGTGGTGGAGCGGGCTGGGTGTGAAGAAGCGCATCCAGGTGTGGTACATCGGTTTTCCCTCCTCCCCCGCGGTCGTGCCGGTGCGGTGCGGTGTCGCCCCGGTCCGGTATCCGTGTCCGAACAATTGTGTCCAAACAGCAGCGATCTTTGTCCATGGACCGGCCGGGCGCCAGGGGCGAGAGTGGGTGGCATCCTTCCTTCCGGGTTCGCCCGCTCCGTGGTGCGTGCCCTCCGTACGGGCCCGGGGCGGCGGCGTTCCGGGGACCGCACGCACAGGAGAGTACGAGCACGATGGCTGACTTCACCGTGGGGGACGACCACTTCCGGCTCGACGGGAAGCCCGTACGGCTGCTGTCGGGGGCCCTGCACTATTTCCGGGTGCACGAGGAACAGTGGGACCACCGGCTGGCGATGCTGCGCGCCATGGGTCTCAACTGTGTCGAGACGTACGTGCCGTGGAACCTGCACGAGCCGCGGCCCGGCCGGTTCCGGGACGTGGCGGCGCTGGGCCGGTTCCTGGACGCGGCGCAGCGGGCCGGGCTGTGGGCGATCGTCCGGCCGGGGCCGTACATCTGTGCCGAGTGGGAGAACGGCGGGCTGCCGGCGTGGGTGACGGGGCGGTTCGGGCGCCGGGTGCGGACCCGTGACGCGGAGTACCTGGATGCGGTGGAGCGGTGGTTCGCGGCGCTGCTGCCGCAGGTGGTGGAGCGGCAGATCGGGTGCGGCGGTCCGGTGATCATGGTTCAGGCGGAGAACGAGTACGGGAGCTACGGCACCGACCGGGTCTACCTCCGGCGGGTGGTGGGGATGCTGCGGGAGCACGGGGTGACGGTGCCGCTGTTCACCTCCGACGGGCCGGAGGACCACATGCTCACGGGTGGTTCCGTGCCGGGGCTGCTCGCCACGGCGAACTTCGGGTCGGGGGCGCGGGAGGCGTTCGAGGTGCTGCGCCGCCATCAGCCGAAGGGGCCGCTGATGTGCATGGAGTTCTGGTGCGGCTGGTTCGGGCACTGGGCTGCCGAGCCGATCGTGCAGGGGCCGGAGCAGGCGGCCGGGGCGTTGCGGGAGATCCTGGAGTGCGGGGCCTCGGTGAACATCTACATGGCGCACGGGGGGACGAATTTCGCCGGGTGGGCGGGGGCCAACCGGTCGGGCCCGTATCAGGACCAGGACTTCCAGCCGACGGTGACCTCGTACGACTACGACGCTCCGATCGACGAGTACGGGCGTCCCACGGAGAAGTTCTGGCGGTTTCGCGAAGTGCTCGCCGAGTACGCGGACGGTCCGCTTCCGGAGCTTCCGCCCGAGCCCGTCGGGCCGGCCGTGCCGGTGCGGGCGGAGCTGACGCAGTGGGCGTCGCTGGACGCGGTGCTGGAGGCGCTGGGTGACGAGGAGTCGGCGCCGTCGGGTGTTCCGCCGACCTTCGAGGAGCTGGGGGTGGAGCGGGGGCTGGTGCGTTACCGGGTGGAGGTGCCGGGTCCGCGCCGGCCGTACGCCCTCGGTGTGTCGGGGCTCCGGGACCGGGCCGTGGTGTACGTGGAGGGGGTCCGGGCGGGCGTGCTGAGCGAGGGGGACGCCACGCTGGACGAGCCGGTCGCCGGTCCCGCGGAGGTCGAGCTGTGGGTGGAGTCGCTGGGCCGGGTCAATTACGGGCCGCGGCTCGGTGAGCCCAAGGGGATCACGGGCGGGGTGCTGCACGAGCGGCAGTACCTGCACGGGGTGCGGGCCCGCGCGTTGCGGCTGGAGGCGTTCGAGGAGCCGGACGCGGTGGCCGCCGTCGCCTTCGGAGGCGTCGGGGAGGCCGGGGCGACCGGGTTGTTCCGGGGGACGTTCGAGTTCGCCGGGGCGTCCGGGGCGGGGCATGCGGGGCTCGAACTGCCGGGCTGGACACGCGGGTTCGTGTGGGTGAACGGTTTCGGTCTGGGGCGCTACTGGTCGGTGGGCCCGCAGCGGACGCTGTACGTGCCGGGTCCGGTGCTGCGGGAGGGCGTCAACGAGGTGTGGGTGCTGGAGCTGGAGGGCTCGGGCGCGCCGCAGGTGGAACTGGGCCGTTCCTGACGAAGGCACGGCCCAGGGCCGGGGGTTGCCCGTGCGGACGGGCAACCCCCGGGATGTTCAGGTGTGACGTGCGTACCGGTGGTGCGGCTGCCGGGGCCGGTGGGACTCGGGTACCGGCCCCGGGCCGCCGGGTCCGGGCCGGAGCACGGCCGCCCGGGTCTGAGCGTGGCCGTGGTCCGGGGTGTGGACGCCGGCGGGCAGCCGCCCGGCCCCGGTCGGCTCATGGCCGCCGGTGCCGGGGTCCGGTGCCGGCCGCCGGGGTCAGAGCGTGGCCGCGGCGGACGCTATCTGGGAGGCGAACGTCGAGACCTCGGTGTACACACCGGGGTAGCCGGGCCTGGCGCAGCCCTGGCCCCAGCTGACGATGCCCACCTGGATCCAGGCTCCGGCGCTGTCCCTGCGGAACATGGGGCCGCCGGAGTCGCCCTGGCAGGTGTCCACGCCGCCGGTGTCGACCAGTCCGGCGCAGATCTCCTCGCCGGGGACGAGGTCGCTGCCGTACGCGCTCTGGCACTGGGCGTCGGAGACGAACGGCACGGTGGCCTTGAGCAGGTAGCGCTGCTGGGCCCCGCCCTCGGTGGCCGCGCCCCAGCCGGCGATGGTGAAGGTGCCGTTGTTGTAGGCGGTGTTGGTGGCGATCTTCAGGGTCGGCAGGTCGATGGGCTTGGCGAGCTTGATCAGCGCCCAGTCCTTGCCCTGGCCGTTGTAGCCGGGGGCCTGGAGGACCTTGGTGGAGCGGACCTTGACGGCGCTGGTGGACTGGAGGTCCACGACGCCCGCGGTGGCGGTGATGGAGGTGTCGTTGCCCGAACCGTCCACGCAGTGCGCGGCGGTGAGGACGATGTCCTTGGCGTAGAGGGCGCCGCCGCAGCCCATCGACAGGCGGACCATGAACGGGAATTCGCCCTGGGCGGCGCGGGTTCCGCCGACGACCGGGTTGGGGGCCGCGGAGGCACCGGCGGGCTGGAGGCTGACCGCCGCGAGGACCACGGCGGCCATGACGGAACATCTCTTCACGGCACGCAGAAGCTGCTTCAAGGGATTTCCTTCTTTCGTGGGGGGTGCTCGTGGGGGGTGCTGTGCCCGGCCGGGGGCGCGACCGCGGGTTGCGCGGCACCGCGACACACTTTTGGTCATGCCCCCGACAAGGACTGGTTCGGATTATCCGGAAGTGATCACCGGGCCCACAAGGATCACTTTCCGGCCAATTCCGGGCCAAGATCGACTCATGATCGTTCACAGGGCAGCGGTTAAAGTGAGGCCGGACCGCACGGACGGGGGTGGGACGTGGCGGACGGCGACGGGAACCGCGGCCGGGCCGGCGGTCCGGTGATCCACGGCTTCCCGCACCTCGAAACCGTCCGGTCCGCGATCACCGCGCTGTACCGGCGGCTGTCGTACGACGGCGTCCGCTCCTACGCCACCAGCCTCGTCCCGGCCGACGCCGCCTTCTGCGACCGGGACGACCTGCACCTCGGCGCCCAGCGGGTGGCGCGGGCCGTGGTCCAGCACCTGCGACTGCCGGACGCCCGCATGATCGTGGCATTCCGGACGATGGAGCACGCCGCCGCCGTCGAACTCACGGCGGGACCCGAGTACTTCGTCGAACTGAACGACCGCTTCCGCACCCACCGCAGGGACATCGGCGCCGCGCTCGCGCACGAGGCCACGCACGTGCTGCTGCACCGTCTGGGCCTGGAGTTCCCCGGCACGCGCGACAACGAGATCCTCACCGACACCGTGACGACGTACCTGGGCGCGGGCTGGCTGCTGCTCGACGCCTTCCGCGAGGACGAAATCTCCAGCCAGAAGCTCGGCTACCTCACGCCGGAGGAGTTCGGGTACGTCCTCGCCAAGCGGGCGTTCGCCTTCGACGAGGACCCGTCCCCGTGGTTCACGAGCCCGCAGGCCTACACGGCTTACGAGAAGGGGCGCGCGCGGGCGCTCCAGGACCTTCGGCAGCCGCCCCTCGCGGCCGCCGGGTGGGCGGGCCGTCGCCGCTACGCCAAGGACCGGCGACGCGCCCGGGACCACCCGGACACGGCCCCGGCCCCCGATGTCCCGTACGCCTTCGGGAGCGGCCCGCAGGGGCTCCGGGTCTCCTTCGGCTGCCCCGTCTGCCACCAGCGCATCCGGGTGCCGGTGCGCGGCCGGGTGCGGGTCCGCTGCGGGCTGTGCCGTACGGTCCTGGACTGCGAGACCTGAACCGGGCGAGGGGGGTACGGCATGACAGTCTCCGACGCCGGACGGTCGTGGCTTCTGGATTCCGTGATCGGCGTGGCCCTCGCGTGGGAGGAGTCCCCCGCCGCGGCGGCCCGCCGTCTGGACGCCCTGCCGCGCGGGGCGACGCAGCGGGAGGTGCTGCGGCTGGAAGCGGACCACCGGGGGCGGCGCTACGGCCTCGGACTCCTCTGTCCCGGTGTCCTGGGCGGCGACGGCGTCCCGGCCGGCCCGGGGAAGCCGGGCGGCGGCGAAGACCCGGGCAGCTCCGGGGAACCGGCGAGGGGGCAGTGGGTGCCGGTGCAGATCGTCGGCATGCACTTGTTGCAGTGGATGCACGGGGAGCGCACCTGCGGCCGCTCCCTCATCCGGTTCACCGGGTCCGGTTCGCGCAGGAGGGCGCGGGCCATGGCCACGTACTCGAAGCCCTTCGCCACGGCCCGCTCGACGGTCGCCCGGCGGGTGATGCCGCCGAGCAGGATCAGCGGGAGGCTCGGCGCGGCCCTGAACCGCCGGGCCGGGCGGCGGGCCTGATCGAGGACCTGCCCAACTGTGCGGGACTGGGGGAACGGTTGATGGCGCGGGCCCACGCGACGCCGGGCGCGCTGCCGCACACCGGGGAGGTGGCGGCCCCGCCGCCCTCCGGCGGGTGAGGGGCGGAGGGACGGATGCACTCCCGGCAGATCGACGGGGACCAGGAGGGCGGCCGCACCCTGGGCACCCTCCAGGGCAGCTGACCCTCTGACCGAGTCGACTTCC